>JAATVK010000261.1 GCA_014523485.1 Nitrososphaerales archaeon TH5894 | reverse complement strand
CTGCTTTCGTCATCCTCTTCTTCATCGCTAGTATTTCTACTGCTTTCGTCATCCTCTTCTTCATCGCTAGTATTTCTACTGCTTTCGTCATCCTCTTCTTCATCGCTAGTATTTCTACTGCTTTCGTCATCCTCTTCTTCATCGCTAGTATTTCTATCGCCGTCTTTAGATACAGGAGTCATAGGTTTTACTTGAACACCTTCATTTTCAATATAACTGATTGTAGGAGGAGGGGAGTGCAAAAATTCGGTATTGTTTCCCACTTTCATTGTATTGTTTTGGTCTAAAGATAATACATTGGATTCAGAAGTGTCAGAATCATCTTTTGTAAGAGATTCCTCGAAACTTATTGGAAAAACTTCAATGACAGTGTCGGTATCATTGATTTGTTTGACTGGATGGAAATTTTTTTCCTGAGTTTGATTTATTGTTTTATTATCTATTATATTTTCTGACAGTGGATGACTTTGTGTTGTTTTGTTTAAATTTTGTACTTCAGAGGAATTAGATAAAATAATTGAATCACCATATGCATGGGAAAAGATAACTATAACATTGAAAGTGACAAAGAATAGAAGAACACCGAATAGGATATTTTTACATGTAGGTATTTTGACAAATTTCATATTATAAATTTAGTAGAAATCATTTTATTTTTTAACCGAATGATTAAATTCAATATAAAATTATTGTTAAACAATGTAGGAGATGAAATTTTATTGCTATTATTATTACATTAAGTTTATTTACATTTTATCTGTTGATTTTAAAAATTTCGTTAAATTGAATCTGTTATAATATTTATATCAATGTTATTACAAGTAATTTTATTATCAATGCGAATACTTATAAAAGCATTTTCTTCGAAAATTATATAATGAATCAGTTGTCAATAGGCATTATTTCTTACAATGAAGAAAAAAATATTACTAATATATTAAATTCTATTAAATGGCAATATTTAGGCAAATTTTCCCTGAAAGAAATTATTATATCCGATGATTCAGATGATAATACACCATTTTTAATAAAAGAATTTATCAAAAATAATTCTCAATTCTTGATAAGGCTTTTCCACCATAATAGAAGAAGAGGTGCTTCCTCTGGATGGAATGAAATTTTTAGAGAGGCAACAGGAGATTATTTAGTTCTATATGACGCTGATGTAATATTAGAAAAACAAACAACCTATAATCTTGTCAATGGATTTAGTTCGGAAATAGGACTTTGTGCTGGGAATCCTCAACCGATAAAAATTTACAATATATATGGAAGAGCCACAAAATTTATTTCGACTTGGTTGCAGAACGTAAGAAAAGTTGGGCTAACTCAATATCTGGTAATGGGTAGAGGTTTGGCTATTAGACAAGACTTAGCTAAAGTAATAACAATTTCAGAGAATATAATAGCAATTGATTATTTTCTTCAATTAAAGGTATTAGAATTGAATAAAAAAGTTATTTATGTCGATAACTCAAAGATATATTTCAAAACACCAACAAATTTAGAAGATTTTTTGTCTCAAGTTTTGAGAGCAAATTTTGGTCATAAACAATTATCCTATTTTAAAACAAAGAAACTATCTTTCGTTACTAATCTTAAGATTACATTAAAATCTTTCTTACATGACCCCTATGGCGGGCTTGCCACATTATATTGTTATTTTTTCATCCCTTACTATAAATTAAATACTAAACATAATATGTTATCTAAATGGAAAATTGCTCAAAGTACTAAAGGTTAAAATCTAATACTCTGTTCAAAATTAAAACAGAAATAATATATATCAATATTCTTTTTCTTTCAATTATTATGAGTAAACCAATGGATCTTGGTAGTTTAAAAATCGGCTCTTACATTATTATCGATAATGAACCATGTAGAATTGTTTCATATGATCATAGCAAACCAGGAAAACATGGTTCAGCTAAAGCACGTGTTTCGGCTATAGGAGTTTTTGATGGATCCAAACATGGTCTTGTTTCGCCGGTTTCAGCCAATGTTGAAGTTCCTCTTATCGATAAAAGAAGTGGACAGGTCGTTTCAATAACTGGCTCACTCCTACAAATTATGGATTTGGAAACCTTTGAAGTATTTGAAGCTTCAGCGGTTGAGGAAGATATAAGGGATAAGATTGTTCAAGGAAAAGAAATTGAATATTGGAAGGTGCTAGATAGAATTAAAATAGTACGAGTGAAAGGATAGATACTTTAGGATAATTCTTGGAAACACATAAAAACCTTATCATAGTGTGAAATATTATGGAAGACAAACGAACAATCCCGGTTTGTTTCAAACCTGAGGAATTAAAACTCATTGAGACTTTTGCAAAAAAAATGGGAATGACTAATTCTAGTCAAGCAATTGAAAAAATAGTATCTGACCTCCATTAGTTTACATCTCTACCATTTTTTTATTTTGTATAGTAATCATTTACTTGGACATGGATATTTTTTTTATACCTTTATATTAAATGGTTAATAGACAAAATTATTGAATTTTTTACTAAACCTTTGGAAAAAGTTTGATTGTCCAATTTGTAATAAACGATTTAGAAAAATAGAAGATTCAATGCAACATGAACAAGTAATACATGGTACTGGTAAATGTTATACCTGCAACAGCTGCAATCTCAATTTTTTCGGAATGCAACAAATGCGGGATCATATAAAAAAAAGTCATCAATATAACAAAAATAAAAAAAAATAACTATCTACTAAAACAGATTAACCTATAGCATTACCAAATCTTTATTGTTTAGAAACTCTATGATTCAATTGTGGGAAGATAAAAAATATTCAAATTAAACTTGAATAGATATACCGATATTGTTGTCTTTGTTTAATACTTTGATCTTTTGAATTCTTGGTTGTTTATAATTAAGGTTGAATAAATGTACACTCTAAAGTACAAAATTGATTAATAAATATACAGCTAAAATCGATAAAAATTCTCTAATATCTAAATTCTCAAATATCGAAATAAAGGTGAAGTTTATTTAATAACATTTAATCCTTGTTGTATATAAAGGGATAGATTTATTTGTCAAAGAATCTCTTATTTTTTTTAAAAAATTCTGGATTTACATTACAATAGAATTCTAGATAAATTTTATATTTACTAATAACGAATGACTAAATAACTTAAAGATCCTAGAGTTCTTGTTTCCTTAAATGATACAAATTTATTTGAATAACAAAAGTAATATATCTTGAACGATGGATTAGTCTATATGACTAGAACTTGCTCAAAATGTAATAATTCATTTGATGAAAAACTAATTGATGATCCAGCCGCTCAAAAATATTCTTCTTGTCCATCATGCTGGAATGAATGGACTACTCATGCAATTATGGTTATCAATGAACTCCGTCTAGATATGTCTTTGCCTGAGCATAGAAAAGCTTTGAAAAAGCAAGAGAAAATATTTTTTGGATTAGAAAAGGGTGAAGAAATCCAAAAAAACCCTGATAATCCTTAATTTTTATTATATATTTGAACGAAGTTCTTAGTTCTTACGTATAAAGGCTAATGTCTCTTCGCTTAAGGTAGAATGTAGAATATTATTTTTATTTGGTATCATAAATAAAGTTTCCAAAAAACAATCTCTTAACTTCTCTTTTTGTTCTTTGCTCATCTTATTAATACAATAAAACAATACTGGTTCAAGCGGATTTATCAATTCTTTCCTTTTTTGCAATCCATTTAAGTAGAGTATAATTATTTGGTTTATTTGTGATGGCTCAAAATATACTAAAACCTCCAACCATGAAGATATCAAATCTTGAAACTTTTGAATATTGATATTTTCTAGAGAGTCTAAAATTAAATTGATTGTTTCCAATTGAAATTCCGAATCTTTTTTGAAAAAATCTATTAGTTTATTTTTGATTATTGGTTTTCTTAGAAAAGATTGGAGATTCCCTAAAATTTGTATAATATCTTCTGTATTTCCAGTATTAATAGACACATAATAAAGTAGTTACAGGACTTATATGTAATTTTCTATTTAACAATATTTTATTTTCTTTACATTAATAAATTAAATAGAGATAACTTTAATCAATAATATGCCATGTAATATAGTAGTAGGTGGCTTCTTTGGAGATGAAGGAAAAGGAAAGATAATAGCTTATATTGTTAAAAAGGATAATATTAATTTAGCAGCGAGGGGAGGAGTAGGTCCTAATGCTGGACATACTTTTAATTTAAATGGACAAACCTTCAAGGTGCGTATGCTTCCCAGTGCCGCCTTTAACGTTAAGACTACTTTAGCTATTGGTGCTGGAGTTTTAGTAAATCCAAAAATACTATTAAATGAGATTTCCTCCTTTAATGCTCAGGATAGAACCTTTGTTGATCGTAATTGTGGTATAATCAAAGAAGAACATGTTATGCAGGATAGCACAGAAGGATTCCTTAAAGACAAAATAGGTACTACAGGAACAGGAACTGGACCAGCCAATTCTGACCGAGCATTAAGAAAACTTTCTCTTGCCAAGGATTGTTTAGAGATAAAGGATTACTTGGGTGAGGTAAGTTCTATGATTCATTCAAACTTGGATAAAAAGAACAGCGTTCTGCTGGAAGGTACACAAGGAACTTATCTTTCTCTATATCATGGGGGATATCCTTTTGTAACGTCAAAAGATGTTACTGCTTCTTCTGTGTGTGCAGATGTAGGAATAGGACCCAAATCCATTAATGAAGTACTTGTTGTTTTTAAATCTTATATCACAAGAGTCGGGGGTGGGCCATTAGAAAATGAATTAGAAAGAGTAGAATCCCAAAAGAGAGGATGGCTTGAATATGGAAGCGTAACTGGAAGGGAGAGAAGGTCTTCTCCTTTCAATATTGAATTAGCAAAAAGATCAATAAGACTAAATGGGGCAACATCGTTTGCACTTACAAAATTAGATGTTCTTTATCCTGAATGTGCTGGTGTTAAAGATTATTCTAAACTTACTCCATCGGCAAAAAAGTTTGTCGAGGAAATTGAAGCAGAACTTGGACTTAAGGCAGAATTAATAGGCACAGGAGCAGACGTAGATTCGGTAATCGATCAAAGATCCTAAAGTTTTCAATATGATTGTATTACTTTTTTGTTTTTAAAAAAATTCTCAAAAAATCTCTGGAAACCCTCAAAGAATTTAAAAGTTGATCATCATTCATATAATTCAAACTCGAGAGTGTATCTCTTGCCTTTCTTAAGAGGATTTCTGGTTCTACTTTTTCCTCCTTTTTAATATTTTTTAATTCATTTTGTTGTATTTCATCTAATAGATTATATTTTTTTAGACGGACCAAAAGTATGGTATATTCTAACCAACAATAAGCTTTCCAAATTTCAGACTTCTCTGTATCTTTATTATTTATAGCGTTAGTTAACAAATTAATGCTGGAGAGAATCTTCTTATCTATGTCTAATTCTTTTAAATCCACTATTATCTCCTTGTATATTAGAATAAATAAACAATAATTGACTGTTTTTTTTATTATACCAGCATCTGGATTTAGTAAGCCAGTACACCAAGAAATTAATCTTATCATAATGTAATGCTTTTAAGCAAAGACAAAAAGTAATAGATATCAAAAATTTACTCGATTAGCGGCAGAAACTGTTGACAATTTTGCAGGAATCAATAGAATTTGAATTGCTTAAGGTAATTTTGCATGGGGTTAACAAAGAATATTATAGATCGTAAACCTAATTTGAGTCTCCTAATGTGATATTTTCTAAACTTAAAAACGAAAAATTTGTTGTGATTATTTTGAACTAAGAAGGATGAAAGTATGGAATACTATCCATTTCACTAGTTCTAGAATTTTTCAGATTAGTATTAAGGATTAAAGTATATTGACTAGTATGGTCGAGATAAAGCGATTATGATCTCTTTAAATCTATCGATATGATATCGCCTGATGATCAAGTAGAAAGTGTAAAATATTAATAGGCTCTTTTTTGAAGATAATTGCTTGGAATCAAAATCACCATTCTATGTTGAAATAAATGATCTGAATAATTTTGCCAGACTAGTTTGCGCATTAGAACGTGCTCCATTACCAACTTTTTCAATGTATTTAAAAGATGAACATGTCTTTGCTGTACAAACTGAATTTATTTATGGTATTCCTGTGATTTATTATGTTAAATTTGCGAACCCAAATCTCAGTAATCAATATCTTGCATATAGATGCCATGGTCTTTCTGAAACTGTGACATTGGTAGATATTGCTTCTAATCCTCTTTTTGTTTATTCTCCAATTATAAATGTTGAAAAACTACCCCAGGTAATGGAAAAAAGTTCGAGAAAAAGTAGGAGATCTAGTTATACAAAGATTATGTTAAGAGACCTAGAAAGCCTGGCTAAAGTCGCAGCATACAAAACAATTTATGATGAACCTCCATTACCAATATTTTCTTTCGTAAACGGGAAAAAAAAAACATTTACGCTAGGAACTTCTTTAAATTTCATGGATACCGATTCCTTAACTTATTTTTATTACATTACAATTGAAAAGGAACCAGAAAAATTTCTAAAATACTCTAGCCAAAAATCAGAAAAACCTTTTTTTACTAACCATATAGAAGAACATGGGTATATTTATATAAAAATCATTAAATTGTCTAAAGAACATCCCCTGGTGATAAATGAGGATTAAAAATTATGTCTTCTTATCAGTCAAGGATAAATAATTGCTCAATTAAAAAAAAAACCCCAATAATCTTAGCATTGGATTATGATTTTGATAATTACAATAATAATTACTTATATGATAAATGTAAAGAAATAATAACAATTATTGAATCTAGAATTTGTGCAATAAAAATAAACTTCCATCTTTTATTGTCTCTATCGCATACTCAGATAGGAGAACTTAACATCATTGCTCATAAATATGATCTTCAGAGTATAGCAGATATAAAGCTCAATGATATAGGAAATACAAATAAAGTGACTATCAATAAGTTACAAAAATTAGGATTTGATGCAGTGATCGTAAATCCATTTATTGGAGTAACAGAAATGGAGTCAATCGTAAATTATGCCCATTCCATAAAATTTGGTATTATCTCTCTTGTATATATGAGTCATCCCAGTTCTCACGAAGGCTACGGATTACAAATTTCTACTTCTCATAATGAGGATCCAAATAATGAATATCCTAATAAAAAATTAATTCCCATGTACAAATTACTTTATAATTACTCTCGTATGAGTGAAGCAGATGGAATAGTTATAGGTGCCACCAAAATTGATATTATCAAGGAAATTTCTGAATTAAATGAGTTAAAGATTTATTCGCCAGGTTTTTTTACCCAAAATGGTGCAATAAATGATGCAGTAGAAGCTGGTACAGATTATTTCATAATAGGTAGACACATATTAAATTCATCATCACCTCTTGATAATCTAAATCTCATACTAGATCAGGTAAGGAAAGGTAAAAAATTTAGCCAAGAATAATTTTATAGAATGTGTTATTCACAACTTATTTACAACCCGGATTATACCATTAATATTTCTTTATAGAATTTTAATCTTTTCTCTATGTCATTACAAGAAATATTAATTATTTGATTTGGTCCAAAGTCTTCTATTGCAAACGAACCCATGATATTTCCGTATATTGCAGCTTCTCGAATAGTTCTTGTATTTATCTTTCCTTTTTTTGACAAATAACCAAGAAACCCTCCTGCATAGCAATCTCCTGCTCCAGTTGGATCAACTACATTTTCTATAGGGATAGCTGGACATACAGATATAATGTCCTCATAAAAAAGAATAGATCCATTTTCACCTTTTTTTATGATTATCAACTCAGGTCCGAATTCTTTAATTTTTTTAGCACACTTTAGGAGGTTATATTCATGTGTTAAAAGTCGTGCTTCTTGGCTATCGATTATTATTCCATTTACATCTTTTATCATATCTATGACCTGATCATAATTATTGTTAATCCAATATTCTATAGTATCACAAACCACAAATTCAGGATCACTAAATAAACGTTGCATTTTTTTGTTTTGAACTGGATCGTTGTTTGCTAAAAAAATATATTTAGAATCAATAAATTCTTCAGGCACGAAAGGTTCAAAATTTTCAATAACATTTAATTCAGTTTTATTGGCAGTTCGAACTGTCAAAGTTGAATCAAAAGAGGAATCATAATGAAAGGTCTTTTCATTGTCTTTGACAATGATACCTTTAGTATTCACATGCCTGTCCAAAATTGCTCTATACTCTTGAGGGAAATCATAACCAATTATCCCAATAATATTAGTTGGTGTATATTTTGAGGAAGATAGAGATGCATATGTTGCAGCTCCGCCCATTATCCTTTTTACGGTCTTCTTTGAAGTTTTAGTTGTATCTAAGGCTATTGTTCCAAAAATAGTAAGCATCGTTTATTTGGTGAATTAAGGATTATAAAAATTAATTTTTAGTTAAATACTTATCATCTATTTAATTAAGTGAAAATATGGGTATTATCATTGCCATTACTGGGGGATCAGGAGTTATTTATGGTATAAAATTAATTGAATCATTAAATTTGCTTAAAATGGAAACACATTTAGTTATTAGTGAATGGGGAGAAAAGACTATTAAAATTGAAACAAATTTAGATATTGAATATATAAAAAAGTTATCAACCAACTGGTACGATAATAACAATATGGCAGCACCTATCTCTAGTGGTTCATTTAAGACTGATGGGATGGTCATTATTCCATGTAGTATGAAAACACTAGCTAGTATAGCCAATGGATTAGATGATAGTTTGATTTCACGAGCTGCCAGTGTCTGTATAAAAGAAAATAGAAAATTAGTAGTTGTCCCGAGAGAAACCCCTTTGTCTAAAATTCATTTAGAAAATATGGTTAAATTGTCCGAACTAGGGGTATCCATATTACCAGCTATGCCTGGATTTTATTTTCATCCATCTACTATTGATGAATTGTTATTTCATATTGTAGGAAAAGTATTGGACCAATTCGATATAGAGAATAATATGTTTAATCGCTGGGGAGTAAAAAAATAATTGTTTATCCTAATTTGACAAGATATTTAGAAATCTTAAAGGAGAAACCTATACATATTAAAAATATTAAAGAGCTAATGATTACTTGATAAATAATGTCAATGTTAAAGTGTCTTAATGTGAATAGAGCTGCAATACCTGGCATAGTTATAATAATTGCCAGGAGAGTACTCATCTTGTAGTACGATCTCGTTGAAACTTTTTTATTTTCATCTTGGGGCTTCAATATCGTTTAGTTTTCCTTGATGTATTTATATTTTTTAAATTTTAGATGCTGCAATCTTACTCCCACAATTTGAGTTTTTCGATTTTTGCTCTTCTTCTTATTTCTTGAAGGAAATTATATACATTTTTGTGGGATCGACCTGAACAAATCCGTGTTATTGCTTCAGTTGTTAAATTGATTTGTTCAGACGTGCCAATTATTCCTACGTAATGGCCATATATTGAAATATAAGACCCAGTCAATTCCTCTATAGTTTTCCTAGATTTTCCTTTTTCTCCTATTAGTCGACTTTTTACTCTAGCTAATGAATTTGCCGATTTTCCAACATAGTCTCTTAAATCCACTACTTCTAGAGTGTTATCTTCCATAAATAGAGTAAATGCTCTTTCTGGAGAAAAACCTTTAGATATTGCAAGAATTACTTCTAATCCTTTATTTATATTCAATATATTCAAAGGATCTGTGCTGTTAGCCTTTAGAATTACATCTCCATATTCACTATCAACATGAATATCGATCTTGCATTTTTTTTCGATCTCATCTTTTATTAATCCCTTTTTTCCAATAACTACTCCAATTCGTTCTTTTTGTATTCTTAGTGTACGTTGATAACTCAATTTGAATCAGCCTTCCCTAGTAATAATATTTGTTGCATATAAAATATAAATTATTAAAAATTAAAACCTAATACTTGTTATAAAATTTAAATATCATTAGAAAAGGAATATCTGAAACAATTTTTATACTATTTCTGTTTGCAAGACCCAAACTCAAGGTTTTTTCTACAACTCTTCTTCCAATTAAATTAGCTATCGAACATCTTTTTAATAGGTTAGATATCTCTTTCTCATTTGCGAGCTCGTTGAAAAAATCATTTGTTATGTTAATGTTTAAGGATTCACTCACTATATTAGTACCTACTAACTCCTCATCACAAATATTTATCATTAGTGATCCTTGATAATGCATTTTTCTAACGTAGAACTTCAGGTTAGAATAACTGGATGGATCCGCTGCGAGGTTTTTATCAGCATTAATATCAAACATGTATGAAATCTTTTATTGGGTAAGCATAAAAAGATGACGTTCTACTAATTAGTAATTAATTTAAAAGAGCACTTACTATTATGATAAATGTTGCTATATACTACCTAATTTTTTCATGTATTTTTTATAAGCGTCTAAATAAGATCTTTTGTCTCCGATATCAATAAATCCAGATGCTATTGTATAAGCGTTAACTTTTTTTTTTTGTGTAATTACATCTTTTACAATTTTGTCCATTCCGATAGTACTAGATTTTGGTATCATTCTTAAAAATTCTTTTTCCATTATATAACATCCAATATTTATTAAACCTTCGACTTCAGGTTTTTCTCTCCAAGCTGTAACAATATTTCCTTTATCATTTGTATCTATAAAACCGTACTTCAATCTTGTTTTGTATTTCATTAGGGCCATGGAAAGAAAAGCCTTTGATTTTTCATGTCCCTTCACCATTTTTTCTAAATTAAAATCATAAACCGAATCACCGTAAAGACAAATAAACCTATCATTTAACATTTTTTCTGCAGTTTTCAATTGCCCTCCAGTGGCTAAAGGTCGTTCAGAATGGGCATAAGTAATTTTCATTCCGAATCTTCCACCATCTTCAAAATAATCCTCGATGGTTCGATGCAGATAACTTACACAAATAATTACTTCATCTATATTTTTCAATTTTTTTATCCAATCTATTAAATATTCAAGTAATGGCTTATTTCCTAATGGTAACATAGGTTTTGGTATAAAGAAAGTATAAGGTTGTAGTCTGGTGCCAAGGCCTCCAGCTAGTATAACTGCTTGCATCTACAATGTTTAAGTGAATAATGTAATATACTTTTAGATTAGTAATTATCTATTAATTTTGTCAAATATTGAATAATTTCTGCTGGCTTGTGTCCAAACAATATTATCATAGGCTCTTTACCTATGTCTCCTTTATGGTAAATTCCCCTTACCGACTTATCTTTTATTATCGCTTTCTTAATTCCCCATTGTATTGTAAAACCTTCCTTTTCCTTTAATTTTCTAGGTTCCAAAAGTCTATCATATTCAGATACTTTCATAAAGGATTGTAATACTTCTATTATTTTTTTATCGTATTTTATATTAAATCCAGCTCTCATTAAAGGGTTGATAGCCATGTATGATATGATTGCTGACGCAATATGTTGTGATGCACCAAATTCAATACACGAACTTGCTTTCACTTTTTGGTCTATCCTTACTATTCTTCCTTTTATTCCAGCAACTTCCTTGATACTAGTGGCATTTGGTATTGCATATGCAAAATTAGACTGTGTTTCAGGGATTAACTTGCCTATGTCTGATAGAGATTCTAACTCTTTAATAGCCCTCGATAGTTCTTCTAATACATGAAATTTAAAGGCTGAAGAAGAAGTTGTTATACTAGCATCAGTTACCGGGTATCCTTTTCCGAGATACAAAAGATTTTTCAAAATACCATTTATAAATTCATTAGCAAATTTACATGCTATAGGTATTTCATACCCTTGCGAAATGTATGCTGATAAGGCTGCAGAGAAATTGCACCCAGAACCATGGTTTTCTGGGATAGGTAGCCGAGAATTGGAGAATTCAATTATATTAAGTTTATCATCAATTAACGTGTCAATACAATGTTCTGAGACAAGATGCCCCCCCTTTAGTATTACAAATTTGGGCCCTAATTTCTTAATCTTATTTATAGCCCTGACTAATTCTTCTTTAGTCTCAATTTCTACTCCAGAAAGTTGTTTAGCCTCATTTATATTGGGAGTAATTATTGTAGCAATAGGAATTATTTTTTTCGTTAAAGCTTTTATTGCATCGGCCTTGATTAAATTGGTCCCGCTGGTAGAAGTAAATACCGGATCTACTATAATTGGAATATTTATATTTTTTAAAACCTGAAATATTTTATTAATTATTTCTCCATCATAGACCATGCCAATTTTAATAGCATCTATTTTTATGTCATGTAGAATGGAATTTATTTGTTTTACTACTATTTCACTTGGGATAGGAAACACATCGAAAATATTCTTTGTATTTTGAACAGTTATTGCAGTAATGGCAAAACATCCATAAGTTCCAAGAGAGGAAAATGTTTTGAGATCTGCCTGTATGCCGGCTCCAGAGGAGGAATCACTTCCAGCAATACTTAACACTGAACGGAAATTCATACTATATCGAATATACTATACTCAGGTTCTAAAACTTAATTAATGCGAGAAAGAAAAATATAATTAAACTCCAAGTATTTGCTTTAATAATGCTCTATAATCAACCTTTTCTTTTTTGCTGCCTGGAGAAGGAAGTTCAAATATTAAAGGAATAGGTTTTACGGAACGTATTTTAGCAATGTCTAATCTAATTTCTTTCCCAATGTCATCACTTAATAAAATCAAGCCTACTTCATTTCTAGAATGGGTTTGGTTTATGCGAGAAAGGGCTTCTTTCGGAGTTTGAACATCAATTCCTTCGATTCCAGCCATTTGGAAACTTGTTATAAAGATACGATTTCCTATTGCTAAAACTTTCAACTTCTTATTTTGAGTAAATTTAAATCCTTTAAAAACTTTTTTCATTTAAGTTCTAAACTGTATGAAATAATTAATTTTGTCTCAATCTTAATAAATTCTTAATATAATAAAGACGGATATTAGACCCAAAGATCCTAACAAGATAAATGTTGCTTTCCATAATCCTGCATTTGCCTTTTCACTTATCTCCCACATACCACCAATTATTTGATTCTCCTTGTATTCTCTTTTGAGCTTTTCATAACTATAAAAATTAACAAAATCTGCAGGAGGTGTCCAATTAAATTGCTGAAAGTTTTCATCCCTGACGGTATTAGAATCATATCGTTGTCTCACTTTCTCATCTGAGAGAACTTCATATGCTTTAACAATTTCAATGAATTTTTGTTTTGATTCTTCCGAATTTTTATTCTTATCAGGATGGTATCGTAGCGCTAAGGTGCGGAAGGCTTTTCTTATCTGGATTTGATTAGAATCCTTTGGTACTCCTAATATTTTATAGTAATCTGACACTTAATAGTATAATGGGCCAGCTAAAATAATAATTTTTTCTTGAATTTTATATTTTTAAAAGTCGATCAGATATATTAGTCACTATAACAAATAAATCATAATCTATTTATCTTCGTGAATGGATCTCTTATTATATGGAAAAGATCTTTGGAAAGAAGGTAACTGATAAATTTAATTTCCAAGGGCAAGATAAAAAACCTTCTGAATTAACTCATGATAACAATATTAATGATATTCAAAAATTTGATCTTTATAATAATGGAATTAATCATATGGCTAATGAAAAACTCACCGATGCTATTAGATGTTTTGAATTATCTTTAAGAATTGATCCTCAATTTGTTAATGCATGGATAAAAAAAGGGTATACACATTTTCATCTTGCCGAATACAGTATAGCCATTTCTTGTTATGATAATGCCTTAGATTTAGATATAAACAATTTTGAGGCTTGGAACCTAAAGGGGCTTGCTTATTATAGAATGAACAACTTGCTAAAAGCAATAGAATGTTGTGAAAAATCAATCGATATTAATCACAATAATGGAATGGCATGGTATAATCTCTCATGTTATCTCGTTCTTGATGGCAGTGTAGATGATGGAATGGAGGCACTGAAGAGAGCCATTGAAATTGATATTTCTTATGCTAAACGTGCTGTGAGAGATAGAGATTTTGAAAATGCAAAAGCAGAAGAAGGATTTAGGAGAATAATTGAGGTTGTAGTGTTAGAGGCAATAAGACAGGGTTACGATTATACAGGCAAAATCATTTGGATCACTGGTATGGATAAAGTTGATGTGGATGATGCTTTGTTAAGACTTTCGATGAAAGGTTTAGTTGTAAGGAAAGAAAAGAAAAACTTTTTTAATAAAGAAGAATATTTTGAACTCTCTAAAGAAATAGTTTTAAAAGTGGGATCATTCAAACGCTCAGGCTTCATGGGTAAATCTAGGGAAGTGTCACCTCCTGTTCAACAATTAAAAGACATCAGTGAAATTTTATCTAAAATGAGAGATTCTGTAGAACAAGGTGATGTACAAGCAACTATAGGATATTTTGATAAATTGATAAATCCTTCTCTTCATGGTAGTACAATGATCGAAAAATTCTTTAATGAACATAGAGATTTGAGACTTTATCAAAATCGTCTTAAAGACAAAGGACAAGAGTATTTGAATTCTCATAAATCTGATTTTATAAAGTTGATGATAGAAATTGACAGTAAAGTTAGAGGAGCCCATTTTTCTAATAACGTAATAGATAATTAAAATTATCTTTGTTTATGTGACTTAGGAGATTAAATGCATTAATAATATATAATGTGTTTATGATGATAATAATATGCCAAAAATTTTTGCTGATGTCAGCGAGAAAGAAATTAGTCGTTCAATTGCGGCAATGTTTATGGAAACAATGAATGAATATACAGACTCTGATGTTATTATTATTGGTGCTGGTCCTGCTGGTTTATCAGCAGGTAGGGAATTAGGGAAATTAGGAATTAGAACCTTAATTGTAGAACAAAATAACTATATTGGAGGAGGTTATTGGGTAGGAGGTTATATGATGAATCCTGTTACTGTAAGAGCTCCAGCACAAAAGATTTGGGATGAATTGGGAGTTCCATATAGAGTAATAAGGGAAGGGCTATACGCCACATGGGGTCCCCATGCTTGTTCGAAGTTAATAGCCGCAACTTGCGATGCAGGAGTTAGATTTTTGCAATTAACTAAATTTGATGACTTGGTAATAAAGAATAAGCGTGTAGCAGGTGTGGTAGTTAACTGGATGCCCGTTTCTGCTTTACCAAGAAATATCACTTGTGTAGATCCAATTGCATTCGAAAGCAAGATTGTTATTGATGCATCAGGTCATGATTCTGTTGCAGTAAAAAGATTGATGGAAAGAGGCTATGTAAAGTGGAAAGGGATGGATCCTATGTGGGTAGAGGGTGGAGAAGACGCAGTAGTCAATTATACTGGTGAAGTATTCCCTGGTCTCATCGCAACAGGGATGTCAGTAACTGAAACTCATGGACTCCCAAGAATGGGCCCTACCTTTGGTTCAATGCTATTATCTGGAAAAAAAGCTGCTGAAATAGCTGCCCGCAAGTTAAAAGAAGTACCACAAATTCCAAACTGAAAAAAAAACTAAAGTAAATTCTTAATTTAATTTTTATTATTGTTATTTATTATTATGTTTTCATCAATTTTCATTTATTATGGTATATTGTAAATATATTAATTTCATCAACGAATCCTCTTGGCCTGAAGTAAGCATTGAAAAGATTATAGCTTGTCTAAAGGAAGTATTGCCTAATAATGTAATAGATAAAGCGGAAGAATCTCAGTTATCTTTAAACTCAATAGATAAAGAAAAAAATTTCTCATTTTTCAACCAAGCCATTGTACAAGACCTAAAAAAACCATTACCCATTTATGATTTGAATTATTATCATTCTTATTATTCTAGTATAGAAAAAAAGATGTTTACACCCAAAAATAAAATTGAATTTGGTAATCTCATATTATATGATGGATTTTTCATACAAAAATTACTTCAAAAATTAATAATAAAACATGAGCAGGAATTACCATTCTCAAAACTTAACATTCTGATAACTGATAAATTATTATGCACATTTGATGAGTCAGACTGGAGATATCATGCAAGGTCACTGATTTGTGGAACACCCACTTTGATTTCTACTGCTGGAATTGTCGAGGGGATTGCGAAACCACCTGATTATTATTATAAATTATATTTTTTTAAAGAAAACCCTGATATTGTTGATGAGCTTAAAAAAGAATACAATGGACAGTTTATAAATTATAATGATCACCGAATAAATGATATTATTGAAGGTTTAGTTCTTCAAGCTCTTTTTTATTTTATCAATTCCGGAGAGCCTTTTTGTCAAGATAGAAATTGTAGGTTGTTTAATGCACATTTTCAAGATGATGTTATTAGGTTAAATATAAAAGAGAAAAAAATATGCCAAAAACACAAAATTCTTATAAATAAATATAATCACGTTCTTTTTATTGATAATAACTGTACCAAAGAAGCAGAAGAATAGAACCAATATAGCGAACAAATTATTAACTGGTCTTTATTTTTATTTATAGCATACAGAATGCAAGTCAATGATAAGAACAATGAGATTGCTCATGACAATAAAGATTCTACTAATAATCAAAAATTAAGAACTTTTGACGTTATTATCATTGGTTCTGGTCCTGCTGGGTACACTGCAGCTACATATACATCCCGTGCTAAACTAAAGACTTTAATAATAACTGGAAGTTTACCTGGTGGACAGTTAATGACAACTAGCGAAGTTGAAAATTACCCTGGATTTCCAAATGGCATTTTTGGACCAGAGTTAATGATGAATATGAGACAACAAGCTGAAAGATTTGGTTCTGTTATTGTTGATGACGAAGTGATAGAGGTTGATTTCAAAAAAAAACCTTTTTTTGTAAAAACTTATTCCACGGAATATTTATCTAACGCAATCCTAGTATGTACAGGAGCTACTCCACGAAAATTAGGTATTGTAGGAGAAGATGAATTTGGTGGAAGAGGCGTTTCATATTGTGCTACCTGTGATGGTCCTTTCTTTAAGGGAGAAGAGATTGCTGTTGTTGGAGGTGGAGATACTGCACTTGAAGAGGCTACCTTTCTAACAAAATTTGGAAAATCAGTGAAATTAATCCATAGACGTAATGCTCTTAAAGCAAGCAAAATACTACAGGAAAAATCATTTGAGAATCCAAAAATTCAATTTATGTGGGATAGTACAATTACTAAAATAAAGGGTAACAAAAAAATTTCAACAATATCAGTAAAAAATGTGAATACTAGTGAAGAACAGGAATTAGATGTTGGAGGTCTATTCATAGCCATTGGACACGAGCCTAATACTAAAATATTTAAAAATCAACTTGAGATGGATGACCACGGCTATATTGTTCTAAAAGAAAATTCAAGAACTAGTGTTGAGGGAGTATTTGCTGCAGGTGATGTACATGATTTTCGTTATAGGCAAGCTGTTACTGCTGCTGGATATGGTTGTATGGCTGCCCTAGATGTTGAAAAATGGCTAACAGAAAACAAAACCAATAATAATAAATTATAATTTAGTAATAATAAAATTTTAAAAATTATTCAATTTAGTTGTAAGTGAATAATAAAATACAAATACAAAAATAATTAATTAAAAATTTGAATCCCTAGAGAATAATGTTTTTTATACTTCATTACTATTTTATTCAACACTTTTAATAATTAATAAAAAAACTTAGCTTTTTTACCTCTAGTATAATAATTCTACGAGATATTTTGCATTATGCAGAGCCTCATCATATTCTGTTGCTGTAAAAACATTTTGTTCTGTATATAGACTCTTGAATTTTCTTCCGTCATCAGCAAAAATGCCTACTATTATTCCTTTTTCAATTTTATTTCTAGTTTCTAACATTGCTGACATTACTGAACCAGACGATGGCCCAACTAACATATTTTCTTTGTTAGCAAGTTCTTTTACCAGTGTAAAAGAATCTTTATTAGTTGCAGTAAACCATTCATTTACTACGCTCTCACGTCTTTTAAAAAGATCAGGCATAGAAGATTCTTCAAAATTTCTTAATCCTTGCAATAAATGATTTCTTTGTGCTTGAATTGCAACAACATTGATATTAGGATTCTTTTCTTTTAAATAGACTCCAGTACCTGTTATAGTTCCTCCAGTTCCACAACCTGTTAGAAAATGAGTAATCCTACCATTAGTTTGATACCATATTTCAGGACCTGTAGTTTCATAATGAGCCATAAAATTAGCATCATTCTCATATTGATTTGGCATGTAGTAAATATCTGGCCTTGGAGTAGATATCGCCTTTGCAAGTGCAATACTCTGATCAGTTCCTGCTCCCACTCTCGGACATAAATCGTCTGATGTTTCATGTATTATAGCTCCTAATTTTTGAAGTATTGATTTCGTTTCAGCACTTACTTTTTCTGGAATAACTATTTCAACCTTGTAGCCCAACGATGATGAAATTCCTGTTAATGCTATTCCTGTATTTCCTGAAGTAGGTTCGATAATTATGCTTTTATTTTTCTTGATTCTTCCTTTCGATTCTGCATCTTTGATCATCCAAAATGCAGCTCTGTCCTTAACAGAACCAAAGGGATTCTGCCATTCTAATTTAGCAAAAAGTTTTATATTATCTGTTGAAAAAGAAGATAATTCTATTAAAGGAGTATTTCCTATTTTTTCTATGACTTGATTTCTTGTTATTGTTTGAGTCATTT
>JAATVK010000260.1 GCA_014523485.1 Nitrososphaerales archaeon TH5894 | reverse complement strand
TATTTTGCCTTTTTTATTACAAATTCTAAATCTGATTCATTTTTATTTACAGATATTAAATCATGTCCATTTCTGTTTACCCATCTAGAAATATCTTCTTCTGATTGTGGATCATCAGCGACAACCTTTAATCTTTCACCTATAGTCATTTTTTCCATTTCTATTTTTGTTCTAAAAACGGGTTCGGGACAGTAAAGTCCTCTTACATCAATAACTTTTTTAAAATCATTATTATTATTGTTATTGTTATTTTTATTATCCACTATGTTTCCAATATAAAAAGAAGCTCATGCAATATAAAATGGTTATGACCTTCTTATATAGTTAAATTCATCGGAAAATATCTTTATTCTCTTCTCTTATAATTTTTTTTATGGAACTATTGCAGGGAGAATAGTTAACATTTCTAACTATTGCTATTGGTATACCTTCTGTCTTACCCATAACTAGCTCGGCTGCTCCTGCTATTTCATCGACGATAGCTATTTCTGTAACTTTCATAATTTTACCAAACATATCTGGTTTTCCTTTATAATTTTTTAAAGCATTAATTCCTGCAATACCAATTGCAATATTTGTCTGACCCATTCTAAAAGGACGACCAAAGGTATCAGTTATTAAGATGGCAATATTTTTTCTTGTCTTTTCATATATTTCTTTTCTTATTGTATCAGCAGATTTATCAGGGTCCCTTGGTAGTAAAAGTACTCGATTTTTACTTTTGCTTACATTACTTTGATCTATACCAGCATTTGCACAAATAAAACCATGGTGTGTTTCTGTAATAATAATATTTTCAAATACTCGAATAATTTTTCGAGATTCCTGAAGAATTAATTCTACAATTCGTGGGTCCTTATTGATTTTTCTGCCTAATTCTATAGATCTAGAGGAAGGAATAATATTATTGAGGTTAACTGATCGTCCTTCATTTTTTGAAATAATTTTTTGAGCTATGACTATTATATCTCCATTTTTTATAATTTGATTGTTATTTTTTATTGATTCTAAAAGAATATTTAATAATTTTGCTTTCTTATCAATGTTTATATTTAGATATATGGGAATTATTTCAATTTTTTTAAACATTAGAGTTTATTTTTTAGGTTAGTTTTTAAAATACATTTACCGAATCTTTTTTCTAATAAATTCTTTAATAATAATAAGTTCCTTAATTCAACTACATCATCTGCTTTATTTTTGACTAATTCAACGGGACAAAAACCAACCGTGTAACCTGCTATGTCAAATAATTTTATGTCATTAGCCCCATCAACAACTACCACGATTTCTTCTTTTTTCAAACCCCATTCTTTTATTATAGGTCTAACAACAAGTGATTTATCTGAAGTGACTTTTAAGTCAAGATCATCTAATAATCCATTTTTGAAAATTAAAACATTAGAAAAAATTAAATCTAATCCTAATTCTTTCTTTAATCGATCAGTGATAATTGTAAAACCACCTGAAACAGCAATCATTTTCCATCCAGCATCTTTTAGTGCTAAACAAAGATCTTTTGCTCCAGGCATAATTTCTAGATTTTGAGCTATTTGTTTGGCATCGTCAAATTTTATACCTTTTAAGGCATTAACTCTTTTTTTCAGGCCTTCCTCCCAATCTATGTCTCCTCTTATTCCTTGCTTTGTAATATCCCAAATTTCCTTTTCTTTGGAAGGTCCAAAAACTTGAGCTAAAATGGGTAAATATTCTGCATTAAGTAATACTCCTTCCACGTCAAATATTATTAACATAGATATTTGCTTAAGCGACTATCTAACCGTATATTAAGCTTGTCTGATCAAATAAAAAAATTAAGTATCAAAACCGAAATCAAACGGACAAACAGAAAACTAATTATTAAAATTAGGCTAGTAAAAAATAATAACATGGAATTTGATTTTTAACTAATCATACAATGGAAAATGCTACAATAATTTTTTATTTTTTCATTATTTTTATTACAGCAGGAATTTTTTCTATTTGGATTTACCTATTATTCTTTATGATTAAATCACTTAGGCAATCCCCAAAGTTGGGGCAAATAAAAAATATCAAAATCAACTTTCCACGGGTTAGTATAATAGTTCCTGCCAGAAATGAGGAAACATATCTTCGTAAATGTGTAGACAGCTTAGTAAACCAAGATTATCCTGACTATGAAATAATTTTAGTTAATGATGAATCATCTGACAAAACTCTAGATATTATGAATGAATATAAAAACTCAAACTCCATCATAAAAGTTGTGAATGTTAATCAACCTGGTGGCCATTGGATTGGGAAAAACTGGGCATGCTATCAAGGTTATATGAAATCTAATGGTAATTTATTGTTGTTCACCGATGCAGATTCTTATCATGCTGAAAATACATTGTCTCTAGCTGTACAAAATATTAATCATAATAAATTAGATGCAATAACAGTTATGCCTCGTTTAATATGTAAAGATTTTTTTACTAAAGTCACGCTTCCTATATTATCTACATTTCTGCACACAAGATTTTCTCCATTAAAAGTTAATGATATAAAATCAAAGCTTGGATATTTCTTCGGTAGTTATTTTATTATCAGGAGGGATACATACGAAAAAGTTGGTTCTCATGCAGCAGTAAAACATGAAATTATTGAAGATGGTGCATTAGGTAAAAAGGTAAAAGAGGAAAATTTTAAAATAAAAATGCTTAGAGGTGAAAACTATGTGCAAGCGATATGGGCAAGAAATTCCTCAGAATTATTTACAGCTATAGATAGACTCATTATACCTCTCTTTATGGAAAACAGAGTCACATCAACTCTAGTGGGTATTGCAATGTTTTTTTTATTGCTTTTTCCATTTGTAATGTTTTATTTATCATTAACTTTAAGTGTAATTCATCCCATTGCAGTTGACTTTGTAGTCTTACTACTTACTGGTAGTACATTGTTTATTTTATTACTAACAAATTTAATTCAGCTCCGTAATACATTATATTTAAACCAGATTTATTCTCTAGGTGTTATACTAGGTGCAACAATTATTGTTTCTAGATTTTTCTCTAAGTTATTAATACCAAATAGCAAAACTAATGTAAACTGGAGGGATCGACTATATAAAATTCCATCAAATCAAACTTCACTACTATAATGGTGTGCAAATTTGAAAATGATTATTTTCCTTCCTTTTAGATACAAATTTATTTGTATAAATTTTATTTCCTATTTGGGAGGCTAAAATGTATCTCCTATAAACATGTATTGACTTTTTTATACCAATCCTTCTAGTTGCTAATACTAGATTAGGAATAAACCCTTTTATAATATATATATCATTATTTATATTCGTTAAATCATAATTATTATGTTTTTTATCTATGCATAATGCTTGGGTGATTTTTCCTGGGCCATTTGTTAAAAGACTTATATCATCCAAATTCCGATATTTTTTCATATATTCCATTCCTTCGGTTGGTTGTAATCCTCGTATTAATACAGCACCAGCAATCTGATTTTTAGATTTTGCAGTGACATTGAAACAATAATGATTACCATATGTGAAATAAATATAGGATCTTCCTACAGGACCAAACATTACAATATTTCTTTTGGTCATTCCTCTATAGGCATGACTTGCTTCATCACTTTTGTAACCATACGCCTCTGTTTCTACAATGATTCCGGATAACTTAATTTTTTCATTATTAGTTCTTATTATCTTTACCAATTTTTGTCCAATAAGTTGTTTTGCTACCAAATCGGTATCCCTTAAAAAAAAATTAGAATTTAGAATTGTCGGATCCAATTAATTTAGTGATGTAAATAAAATTATTAATAGATTTTAGAAGTAGTACAGTCATCAATGATTGATTTAAATAGTCTCTGGTAGTAATAATTTTGTTTGCAAAAAAACTTAGGGATTAATTTTGAGCTCAAATTGCCGTTAATACTAATTCATACCCCATTTGGATTACGGTTTTTTGACACAGTAGCGAATTCTAGAATAGGTAAGACTTATGCTTCATTCAATATTTATTTAATGCCTTTAATAACAGCATTAGCTGTTTTTTTAATTTTGGGTTCCCTTCTCGTCCTATTTTCAAATGATTCTGCAAGGGAAGGTATTCGCGAAATTGGACCCCAAGGCAATCTATTGATTCCAGGATTGAATCCTATTTTACCATGGACGTATGGCTGGATTGGATTAGTAATTACTATTATCATTCATGAGGCGGGACATGGTATAGTTGCCAGAGTTTATAAGACAAAAGTCGAATCGACTGGTATTGTATTGTTTTTAGGGATCCCTATTGGTGCATTTGTAAATATCCAACAAGATGAATTAAATAAAACAACTTTTAAACAAAAAAGTGCCATTCTTACTGCAGGTCCCTTGAACAACATGGTCCTGGCAGGTATTTCCTTTGGGTTACTTTTTCTTTTGATCTCTTCTCTTACTCCTGTGTCTCATATTCAGGGTGATGAAACAGGTATTACTGTTTTAACTATTGGAGAGAATTCTTTAGCTCAATCGATTGGTCTTTCAAAGAATTCTCTTATTACTCATATTAATGCAGAACCTATTGAGGATGTTGATGAACTTAGGAAAATATTGAGAGATAATTTAGGTACAACAATAGAAATGAAATGGATATCAGAAGGCGATAGAGAATTAATTAAATCTGTTAAACTTCCTCCATCTATTTCAGAAGGTAAAGGTGTATTAGGAGTTACCCTTACAGATGCATTTTTTGATCCTGCATTGGTATTAGATAATTACAAAAATCTTTTTTTGACTAATCCATTGGCAATTCTTATGCCTCCCACTTTGCAACAAAATCTTGTTCCTTACTCTGATAGTATGTCTTCTTATTACTCTTCCACTATTTTTGGCCCTGTTTTCCCATTTATTGCAAATCTACTGTTTTGGATTTGGTTTATCAACTTTAATGTAGGTATATTCAATGCCCTTCCTATAACCATGTTGGATGGAGGCCAGTGGTATGGTACACTACTTGAAAACAAAATTAAAACTAATAGGAAAATCAAACCCTTTACAATTTTAAGTATCGTTTTTGTAATTATAGTCATATTGGCATTTACTTTGCCATGGGTTTTAAGATAAGAAAAGAAAAAATTATTTTCACTTATATTGTAACTGAATTAATTAATATATGACTAAAACTATATTAATGGAGATATAAATAATAAATATGATTCAATTTATGTTTATTGATACTTTATTTTAAAATAAATATATAATTGGTATTATTGGATTAAAAGAAAAAATTTGATTAATATGAAAAAAAATAATGGAAATGGTAATGATAAAAACAATAATGATAAATCATTTATTAGTGAGACTAAAAGTCAACCACTAGATAAAAGTTATCGAAATCCTAAATATGTAAAAGATGAAGAAGAAATAATAAAAACGATTTTTGAATCTATCCCTAAAGAGTCACAAATTACCACTGCTAGGTTTGAAGGACCAAATATTGCATTATATACAAAAAATCCCAGGTTTTCTCTTACAGAATTAACATATTATTTATCGTCTTTGTCCAAGAACTTAAAGAAAAGATTTGTAGTAAAATCTGATCAATCAATTAGACTGAAAGAAGACGAAACAAGGTCTATTGTATCTCGAATATTACCTAAAGATGTAGTTGTCTCTGCTCTATTTTGTGATGATGCAACAGGCGAAGTAGTCCTGGAGGTTAATAAACCTGAAGCAGTTATTTCTGAGACTATTATCAGTATAGCTGAAGCTACAGGTTGGATAGCACATTTAAGACGTTCTCCTCACATTCCTTCACTGAGTATAAAAAATATACATACAATTTTGAAAAGCTCTTCAAAAGAACGAAGTAACTTTCTTCGAGAATTAGGTAAAAGAGTTTTTCGAGAACCACTAATTATGAAAGAAGATGAAACTCAAAAAGGCAATATATCAGAAAGGACTTTATTAAATAATAAACAAAATAAAACTTGGAATAACAAGGAAGTTTATATATTCTGTCTAGGTGGAGTAAAACAAGTAGGAAGGTCTTGTTTTATTGTTGTGACTTCAGAGAGTAAAATCATGTTGGATTGTGGAATCAATCCAGGTGAGAATAATTCTATTGATGCCTACCCCAGAATCGATTGGTTTGATTTTAAATTGGATGAATTAGATGCTATAATAATTAGTCATGCTCATATAGACCATCAAGGATTTTTGCCAACATTATTCAAATATGGATACGACGGCCCAGTTTATTGTACTGAACCAACATTACCTTTAATGAATTTACTTCAATTAGATTCAATAAAAATTTCCCAAAACAATGGTGTTTATTGTCCATATGAAATACGAGATATAAATGAAATAATAAAACATTGTATAACACTACCTTACGGAAAACCGACCGATATTTCACCAGATATTACAATTACACTAAATAATGCTGGACACATAATGGGGAGTGCGACTGTTCATCTTAACATTTCAGGAGCTCATAATATCCTCTATTCTGGCGATTATAAATATGCCAAAACCCAGTTATTAGACAGTGCCGTTTCAAATTATCCTAGGGTAGAAACATTGATTACTGAAAGTACATACGGCGCATCTAGTGATCTAATGCCAGATCAGAGAGTAGTTTATAATAGTTTTACTGAGAACATTAATAAAACATTGACCAATGGTGGCAAAGTCCTTATTCCAGTTCCTGCTGTAGGACGTGCACAAGAGATTATGCTTGTACTAGATAAAGAGATGAAAGAAGGTAGACTTATTGAAGCACCTATTTATATTGAAGGAATGATTTCAGAAGCGAGTGCTATACATATGTCTTACGCACATTATCTTGGCCAGGATGTAAGGCGGTCAGTTTCTCAGGGAATTAACCCTTTTCAATCGGAATATTTTACCGTAGTTAATGGATGGGGGAAAAGAGATGAAGTATTAAAAGACCCAAATCCAGCTATTATCATGGCCACCTCAGGTATGTTGGAGGGTGGTCCTTCAGTTGAATATTTTAAAGAAATTGTAACACAAGAAAATAATAAAATAATTTTTGTATCATACCAAATCAATGGAACTTTAGGAAGGAGGGTTCTTGATGGAAATACTAATGAGGTTAGTATGATGGAGAAAAATGGCAAAGTCAAAGTTATTCCTTTAAAATGTAAAACTCAAAAAATTGATGGATTTAGTGGACATAGTGATTTTAATCAAATATTGAATTTCGTTTCCCGAATAAAACCTAAGCGAGTATTAGTGAATCATGGGGAACGCACTAAGTCTGAAAATACTGCAAGTACAATTTATAATAAATTAGGAATAAGATCATCTGTTCCTGATATTAGAGAAATTCTAAAATTACGATAATTGTGAGGATTTTTTTAATTTTTTTTATTAATTTAGCTTAAACAATAGACTTTTTAGGGAAGTATGTTTTTACATACTTCTGGGCTGGTTTATGGCTATAAAATACAAATGTTTAGAATGTAATATCGTTCTTTCTGGTGAAGGAGCTTCCCGTCATTATCTTGCTAATCCAACACATAAATTGGAAAAATTACCTCCTCCTCTAAAACCAATGAAAAATATGAGAGATGATAATTAAAATTTCTCTGATGGTGTCAGTACTAAATTATGTGCTATACCTGTAGACAAATACCTAACTTAAAAATTATTTTTGTTCATAGAATTATATTTCCAAAGTATTAGCAACTCTTAGCTATACTTGTTCATTTGTTTCATCACGTAACAAAGATAAAGTGGTTTAGAAAAATCTTTATCTAAAAGTATTAACTTTAAAATTGTTTTTATCAAAGGTATATGAGTTTATAGTTCTTACTGATTATTTATTTGCAATTTAACTTTGGTCTTGTAACCATGATATCTTTGAAATAAAATTAATCGCTGGTCTATTAATTTAAATTAAAAATTATAATTATTGTATATGAATTCATTTCGTTAAACGAATGAAAAATTGCTTATTTAGAGATATTTTTAAGAAATAATTCTTGTAATATTGCTGAATGAACAGATAGCAAAACATTATAATTTGTTTCGTTTGACTTGCCTATTAAAAAGTTGTATTAATTCACTTGTATTTGTAGAATCTTCTGGTTTTTTATCAACTCGTATTCTTCCCGAATATTTGGGAAACCTTAAAGCTAGTCCAAAATTTTTTTGTACTAAACCGTAAGCAGCTGTATGCAATGGACTGAGAGTAATTTCAGAGGCTATAACTTCTAGAACTAATTTAGGTGTAAACCATATATCCATTTTCAAATTACTATTTACATTATAATACTTCTTTTCGACAACATAATTTTTTAGTTCATTATAAATAAGTTCTAAATCCCGATCAGAAAATCCCGTTCCTACTTTACAAATACTTTGAAATGTATCAGAATTTTTGTCATATACCGCTAATAAAAGAGCTCCATAGTAGCCTGTACGCTTTCCTCTACCTAATAATGCTCCAATTACTGTAAGATCAAAATTATCCCCTAATGTATTATCATATTCTTTTTTTAACTTCATCCATAAGAATTCCCTTGCACCTGCTCTATATTTACTATTTAATTGCTTTAACATTAATCCTTCACAACCATCATCTTTGGCATTCCGAAAAAAAATCTCTATGTCTTTTAGTTCTGATGAAACAATCTGCTTTACTACCTCTATAGAGTTATTCCTATTTTTCTTAGCTGTAGATTCTAAAATTGCTCTTCTTTTTGTGTACTCATATTCAGTTAAATCTTTTCCTTCTAAATATAGGATATCAAATAGGAATACCTTGATCGGATACTTCATTATAACGTTCTCTATGTTGTATTTTCTTTTTCTGTGCATTAATTCCTGAAATGGTTGAATCCTTTTAGTCTCCAAGTCAAGTGGTACTATTTCAGCTTCTAAAATGCAGTTTTGAATGGAAAATTTCTTAATTGAATCCACAATATCTGGATAATGCTTAGTTATTTTCTCAAGACTTCGAGAAAATAATTGTACTTCCGAATCATCTTTGTGGATTTGGACTCTTTCACCATCAAGTTTATATTCAAAGGCTATTTTACCATCCGCTTTTTTTAATCCTTCTGTAGGATCCAATATTCTTTCTGCTAGCATTGGTCGAATGGGTTTTAGTGGAGTCATTTGTAATTGATTTAAACCTTCTAAATTTCTCTTACATAATATTTCTGCAATTGTTCCTAGATCAGTATAGACATTATAAGTTTCTTCTATCTTTTTCCTGTTGTTTTTATTTCCTGTATAGGCTATTGCCAAAGCATCAATTATAGAATATTCAGCGATACCTAATCTCAAAGTGCCTAGGAGAAATTTTATGATATATTTACTTTCTAAGGGAGTGGCATCATTCAATAAACTACTAATTAAACGAAGTTTAATAAATTGAGATTGTGATCCTGTGCTTTTTGCTATTTTTTCAAAGGTCGAGTATATTCTTTCTATAGTAATTTTCTCTCTAATGAGGGTCTGTTGATACTTATTTTTTGCAATTTCTTTTGCAACTTCTCCTAAATCTCCTACACTACCAAATTTCACTTCAACTTCTTTAACACTAATTCCTGAAGACTCTGCTATAGCCTTTATGGTCAATTTTTCTCCTAGTCCTAATTCGACTCCTTCATATGCTGGAGATAGTTTTCCTTGAAGAAGATAAATTATTTTTTTGATTATAATAAAGGGAGTCCTGTTAAAAAGAGTGACTAAGTGATCTATTAATACTAATCTACTATTAGTCTTGTACATATCTTCAAAAATTTCTGCTATAGGTGAAAAATCCAATAATTATTCTTGTTAAGTTGATTATTTATAAAATATGATTTGAATTTTCATAAACAAGTGTAATACTTATAAATAAAAAGGTATCAAGTAATTAATATGGGTGGAGTTAAGAAAAAGACGCTAAGTTCCTCTAAAACTACCGGACAACAACCAAGCGATGCTAGTAACAAATCTAAGAAGGATGAAACAAAGCCTCAATTCAAAAGTCAAAAACATAAATCTTCTGTATTAATAGAAGATATCAATGATACAACTATACTAAAAGGAATGAAGGCAATTACTGTGCAATCTATATCAAAAGTATTAGGTGTAAAAATATCAATCGCAAATTATTATATCAGAAATTTAGAATCAAAAGGAATTGTCAAATTCATTGGAGGATATAGTGGACATAAAGTTTACTCTTTAAATACTACTTAACAAAACTTTGCATGTTCTGGTCTAAGAAGTTTCCTCAATCTCTGTTTGTATAGTTAGTGAATCTCTAGGTCTTAAATTAGTTAGGACTTCAATTGTTGAAGTTATTTTT
>JAATVK010000259.1 GCA_014523485.1 Nitrososphaerales archaeon TH5894 | reverse complement strand
TTATTATATTAAATCCACCTACTTGTAAAAAAGATATTCCTATTCCAATAATAACTAAATTAACTACAATGACAAATTCTGAAAAATGAAAGAAGAATATACTAAAAAATCCTAATAAACTTATTATGCTTCCTAATAAAGTTGGTTTAATGTTTCCTAATTTGGAAACTAGAAATCCAGAAAAAACAGAAACTAAAAATAGTACAATCATAAATGGAAGTTGAATCTCAGCTACTTTAATAGCATCTCCTTCAAAACCTACCGGAAAAGGATTACGTATTAATATTGGTAACATTTGATAAATCATAAGAGTTGTTAAACCTGAGATCATTAAAATGATATTTGTAAAAAGAAGAATTTTATGTTTAAAGATTTCAAGAGAAATGACCGGATTTTTATTTCTTTTTGAAAAAAATATAAACAATATAAGACTAATTAGTGTAATTATAGTGAAAATAATTGTGAGCTGAAATTGTTGAGGATCGAATTCTTTTAAATTTGATAATACTATTAAAAAAGATGATATCAAGACTGCCAAGGTTATTGTTCCTTTAAAATCAATTAGATTTAATTTACTCAATTTTTTATTAGTTGATGTAGTAATACTCTCAGTATTTTCTTTGATTAAGATTTCTTCATTTGGAATATTTATTTTTTTATTAATGAGAATTATAGTTAAAATAGAAATGGGAACAAATACAAAAAATATAATCTGCCATCCAAAATTATCTATCACATATCCTCCAACTACTAGACCAATTACAGACCCTGAGGAAAAAAGAGCAATGATTATTCCTTGACCTATGGCAAGCGATTCTTTTGGAAAAACAGTTTGTATGATACTGAAGGCTAAGGGGAACATTGCAAGTCCTAAGCCTTGAATTACTCTTGCAACAATCAAAAAGGAAAAATTCATAGCGAATCCTGCTAGTAATGTCCCAATTACATATAATATCATCAAAGTCAAAAGAATTTCTTTTTTTCCAAAAATGATAGACAATTTTGATGCAACAGGTGTCATTACTGCTCCTGCGATTAAATATGAACTCAATATCCAAGATGAATCAGAATATGTAATATTGAATTCATTAATAATATCAGGAATTGCAGGTATTATCATTGTTTCACCAGCTGTAGAAATCAAGTCCACAGAACCAAGAATAAAAAGCGTAAACCATGCTATTTGTGGAATTTTATTCCATTTAGTATTTTTATCTATGGGATTAGATGGAACGCCTTCATTCACTTAATTTTATGGAATTATTTCCTTATATAAATAAAAAGGATATTAAAATAGGTGCAAATACAAGATTTTATTTTAGTTAAACCAAAATCAAGGAATATATGAGATAATAAATCTTTAAATTAATATTTATCAATATGAAAATTAAGGTTGTAATTTCTTTATTTGTTTTAGTATTAATAGTTACAAATAATACATTTTTTGTATATGGTCAAAACTCTAATAATCCTAACGTTTTTGAAAACATATTTAATAATTTAAAAAATAAAATTATCGATTTAACCAAAAGTGTGGAATATACCATAGATATTAAGGCCGATCAAATCTTTCTAAATGATACTATCAAGAATTCTGTATTAAATAAAAATGAGCCAACAGAATATTTAATTCCCATTTTAGAATATAATTTATTAGGTTTTGATATATTTGCTACAGATATAAAAGTAAGAACCGAATCAAGTACGATCGATGAAGCGAAAACAGATAAATTGAGAATAGAGTTTCCTATTATGCAAGCAAAGAATGTTAATGTAAAGAATGAAATTTTTGATCTAAATTATGAGGATATTGATTTAAGCTCTACTTATACAATTTATGATTCAGAATTAGATAAATTTACTATTCATATTCCAGTATATGTAGCTGCTAGATATTTACCAAAATAAACATAAACATTATAATCAAGTTCGAGAATTATCATAGGATATTCTTTTAAATTTGACTCATATGACATAATTAGCACTATTTAATTATTTCTAAAATAGTCATTATCAATAATTAATTAATAATTAATCAATAATTTTGAAAATTCTAATATAAACATGGCATAAATATATAATTAAATTTGTTTAAATCATATTTCTTTTTTAATATAACTTTTTTTTATAAATATTATAAGCTTTTAATATATTATTTAAATTATTTTAGAGGCAAAAATTTAATTATCTTAAAATTCTAAATAAAGTACGTAAAGAATTTGATTTTAAATTGGATCAGAAGAAAGACATGGAAGCCAAAAGGAAAAATCTATAGTTTGAAATGTAACCAATGTGGGGACGGATTTATATCTAATCATTCAATGGAAGCACCAATCTGTGGCAGTTGCTTACAGAAAGTTAAATCGATTGACTTAACAGTTGATACGGAAAAGAAATGTATTATATGTGGAAGAAATGGAGCTGTTTATTCTTCTAATAAATGTAATGATTGTTATTTTAAAAAATAAGTTATTAACTATATCTTATTAAAGATTTTCTTATATATTATTGAGATAATTCAATTAATATCTCTACTTTAGAATATTTTCTTTTTTATTTTTTATTAGATTTAATATATTATAACATTAGTATTATTTTCTTGTTACCGTATATTGATATATATTTACTCTACATTTTATATGTAATTCCCTTTTATAGTATTTATAGATGTAGCAAACTACATATTATTTAAAAATATATGTATATATTTAAAAATAAACCACTAACAACAATATCAAGATTTTTTCATAAATTCATTAGTATGATCATTGACATAATAATGATGATAAGGAGAGTAAAATCTGTTAAAGCCCTAATAACTTTAATAATAATAAAACCAACGCACCGATTGCCGCACTAGCAGGTATTGTAATAATCCAAGCATAAATTATTTTTTTTCCTATTCCCCACCGTACAGCAGAGAGCCTTCTTGTAGTACCTACACCCATTATAGCCCCTGCTATGGCATGAGTTGTACTAACCGGAATTCCCAACCATGCCATAGCAGTTAATATTACTCCACCGCCAGTTTCTGCACAAAAACCTTGATATGGTTTCAATTCGGTAATACGAAAAGCCATTGTTTTTACTATTCGCCATCCACCCAAAAATGTTCCAAAAGCCATGGCTATAGAAGCTGAAAAAATTACCCAAATTGGAACTTCGAAATTTTCTGCATTTAACAAACCACCAGATATTAGTAAAGCAGTGATTACTCCCATAGTTTTTTGTCCATCATTTGCTCCATGTGTAAGAGAGAAAAAGGCAGATGATCCTATCTGTAATTTACCAAATACTCGATTTATTTTTCCTGGTTGATATTTTTTCAGAAAATATATTATCAATATTCCAAATGTCAAAGCAATAACAAATCCAAGAATAGGAGAAACTACAAGAAATGTTAATACTTTTTGAACACCTCCAAAAACTATTGCTTCAAAACCACCAAAAATTAATGCAGACCCAATTAATCCACCAATAAGTGCATGACTACTAGACGACGGTAAACCAAAATACCAAGTAAGTAAATCCCATACGATTGCTCCCACTAGTCCAGCTAAAATAACTTCCGCAGTTGAAAAATTAGGTTGTATAATTCCCTTGCCTACAGTAGCTGCGATAGCAGTACCAAAAACAAAAGGTCCAATAAAATTAGCTAGAGCTGCCATACCTACTGCTTGAATTGGTTTTAAAACTCTAGTTCCTACAACAGTTGCTATTGCATTAGCTGCATCATGAAAACCATTTACGAAATCAAAAAAAAGAGCTGCTATTATTCCTGTTATAATTAACGCTATGGGTTCCACTTTAACATCATTCCTACAAAGAACAATTATCCATATTTGAGAACTATATCTTCCACTATATCTGCCACATCCATACATCTATCTATGGAAGATTCTAGATTTTGATAAATTTCATAATTCTTAAGTATTTGTACAGCGTCATTAGTTTCAAATAATTCTGCTATAGCTTTTCTATAAAGATGATCCGCTTCACGTTCATATTTTTTAATTTTGTTACAGTGTTCTATGAAGTTTCCATTTTTTTTTGTTGACTGTAATTTTTTTAACACGTAATGTATTTCTTGAGAACATAAATGTAAAATCTTTGCAAGATCTAACATATAGACCATAGGTTTTTTAATTTTAAATAGTACAAACCTATCCGCCGTACCATCTACATAATCTAAAACTTGATCTATTGTACTAGTCAACCCCGATAGATCTTCTCGATCTAATGGAGTAACAAATGTCTGTGATAAAGTTGTAAATAACTCATGAGTAATACTATCTCCTTTAACTTCAAGATCTTTTATCTTATCTTTATTTTCAGAAAGAGATTTTTCATAGTCGGATAAAAGTTCTATCAGTAAGGAAGTTGCTTCAACTAAAATAGATCCTTGTTTTTCTAAAGCTCCAAGGATTAATTTATCATTACCACGAGCCCAAGTAAGCCAATTTGTAGGCAAATCTCCATATCACCTTAACACAATAAAATTTAATATTTTATAAAGCATTAGATATTTTTTACCTGATGATTCTGATGATTATAATAATAATAATAATAATAATAAGTGTTATGACTTATGTAATTATTTTTATTATAAACATTAGATTATGGCGAGAGCTCTAACAGGAGATCCCGATGCTCCAAGTAATTTGAGTGGTATTGCTATTAACTTAAATTTTGTTTTATCTATTTGAGCTAAATTACATATATTTTCTATTATTATTATATCATTTTTTAAAAGTATTTTATGGACAGGAAATTCTGGTTCTATTGCAGAATCTATACTAGGACTATCAATTGCTACAGCATTAATTTTTTTATTAGATAGGTAAATAGCTGCCTCTGTAGAGAGACCAGGATTTGCATTTATATAATTATCGGATTTATAATTATGTTCCCAGCCAGTAGAAAAAACAATAGAATCATTTTCTTTAATATCTATACCACTGTTGATTATTTCTTCTACTGTGATAAGTTGATTAGATGATTTAAAAATTTTTAACAAATGAACATTCTTCATGACAAATCTATTTACATCAATATTATCTATGGGCTCTGCCCCTTCAATAAAATGAGAAGGAGCATCTATATGAGTTCCAGTATGTGTACTTAAAAATATTGCTTCTGAATCATAGCCGTCAATACTATATTTCGACCACTTTAAAAAATGAACACTTGGAGATCCAGGATAAAGTTTAATATTCGAGTTTATCGATTGACTTAAATCTATAATCATATTATATCAAAATTGCATCTCCTTTTTAATTATTTCAGAAGAATACAAGATAATTTAATTATTGAATAGTGGATCAAATGCATGATTATAAAATGATAAAAATTTTATCATTATCATTATTAATTATTAGTACTCTTATTTTATATTGTAATATCCCAAGTATAGTAGCAGAATTAGGAATTATGCCAATCACAACTACTAATAAACTATTACCTGCATTAGTGGTTGATTAAACTACTGTTTATAGGTAAATAATATTATTGCTATTGTTAGTAGTAAAAAAGAAGCCATAACCAGCTATTATTGAGAAGAACAGTTCAATAATAGAAAGCTATGAAAATCAATTCTGATTTTTCTTTGGACTGTATTGACCTTTACGCTACCTGTTATTTAATCCTTTGAGGTAATTTAAATGCCATAGTCTACCACTTCTACTCTTCTTCTTATAAACCGGAGCAATGACAGCATATATAGAGAGAGGAAGACTATGGTTGGACAGCAGAGGTAGTTCTTACTGTAATATTAATTATTTTTAATAATATTTAATAATTTGATTTTTTTATTATCTAATAATTTTATTCAATATAATGCTGAAAATTGTTTCGTAATTTGTTTAGTTTATAATAATAGTAAGTAACATTGCTAGATAAAGTGATTGATTAATAATTATTATTAATAATTGTCATAGCCTTAACATGTTGTTACTGCAAGCAATGATGTTGTTAAGACTAGACTATGACATGACTTGATATTTGTTCGTCTGTAGAACGACAAGAAATGATAGAAAGAGTATTTATAAATTTCTGTTATGTTTTATTACTTCATCAAGAATAAATTACAAAGCCTTGGCAGAGATTCATCCAGAATTTAGAGAAGAAGGCTATTTTTCCCAAGAAGTTCCAAAAGATCTTTTCTAAAACATGTTTATTCTCTAATACCTTCTTAAGATAGACAGATTAATAAAAAATAATTAATTGGTTTAAGAAGTAAAGTTTTATCAACGAAATAACTAAAACAATCTTTGTTTGTTTATATCTGAAACACATAAAGAACGAGCAGCTCTCTTAGTATAGGTTGACCTTGGTTGTCGACCGAATAAGGAGATATTTGTTGACTGAAGTGTCTGCGGTATCTCCAATCCCATATTTCTTCTTCTAGAACATTATTAAAATATTATTTCCTTTATTCTAATGCAAAAGTTATTTTCATTAGTATATAATTCTGCAATAGCTTTAAATTCTGATCCCTTTTTTAAAAGGTTTCTAGGTCCCTCATAATCATAATAGTTTAGCAAGGCATACCATTTTTCATTTACTAGAACATAGGCTTTGCCAGGTAAAATTTTTTCCACGTAGATATTATATTCTCTTCCTGTTGATTTATTTGGTGGTAATCGATTTAAAGTTATTAATTTATTATTTTTTATTTTAATTATCTGTTGCTTCTCTAATTTCTTTAGGGCTTGTAATATAATATGTGTATCAAATGTAAATTTCTCATTAAGATAGGATAAGTCAAATGATGATGATGATAATGATGAATTTTTATTATTTCTTTCATCTATTAAAAAATTATAAATGTGTCTGTATGCCTTTTCTATTAAATTATTCTCAGTTTTTGTTATCGTTCCAATTTGAAGCTTTGGAATTTGATCTATTATTGCATTTTTAACCTTAATTTTTTCAATTACTTTCCTTTCACTATCTTCATATTTTAATTCTTTTCCATTTAATTTTTTTTGTTCTATGTTTAAGTTCTTATCAAGATCTGCTAGTTCCAATTCCGTCATACGATTATATGGTATCGGGAGTCGTGAAATTGGATTTAGAATTGTTTTTATTGAGGTAAAAATTGTTTTCATTTTTTCTATTCGTCTCTTATTTGCAAATAAAATACGCATATCAACAGTATCTTTTGCTGCTAGGATTATTACATTTCCACTTGATTTTCTTCCAGTCCTACCTTTTCTTTGTATGTGTCTAATTTCACTAGCTACTGGTTCATAAAATATAACTAATTTAACTTCAGGAATGTCTAATCCTTCTTCTGCTATTGATGTTGCAACAAGTACATTAAATTCTTTTTTCCTAAATGAATCCAAAATAGCAGATTGCTCAGTTTGATTCATTCCAATGTCATTGTTTCTAGTAGATTGACCAACAAATCTAAATGATTTGATTCCCGTTTTGTTCAATTCATCTACAATATGAGTTGCAGTGTCTCTATAATGTGAAAATATCAAAATTTGAGGACTCTTATCATTTAATAATACATTGGAGTTTTTATTTGCATAAGTATCTAATTTTTCTTTTTTACATAGATCAAGAATATAAATGAGTTTAGGATGTTCAGTAACATTTTCTAATAGTTTAAAAATATCCTTCATTCGAGGATCTTTCAGAATTAATGAATGTGCTTTTCCTTCACTTGATTCCATTCTTTTTATAAAGGTTTTTAGAGAAAATGGTCCTTGACTTTCTATTAGTTCTATACAGTACATCAAAGATAGAGCAGCAGATTGATTCAACAGAGCTAGATATAACGGTCCTTTTTCTTCATTTAAAGTAAACTTTAAATTTCTTTGTAAAATCTCTCCAAGTTCTAATAAATCTCTTTTAAATACATAATCTATATTATTTTTTTTTATTAATCCTCTAAAAATTAACCATCGTAATTTTTCTTGTAACATAGATTTGAATAATACTATAATTTGTCTATATTCTTCTGATAATTCTGTAAATTCCCATTTTAATTCTATAGGGTTCACATATGGTTTGACATCAACATCTTCTTCATTTCGATATTCAATGTGTTCTATGTAAAGATTCCTACATAATTGTTCTATTCTGTTTTTCTCAGAGCCAGGACTTGCAGTCATAGCTACAATAAGAGGATTTGGTGATTGTTCCATGTATTTTTTCGAAATAAGAGTGTAAGCATAATCTTTTATAGCTCTATGAGCTTCATCGAAAACTATCAATCCAAAATCCTTCAAGTTTAGACGTGATTCATTCAAATCATTTCTTATTACTTCGGGTGTAGCAAAAATCAATTTTATTGTTTTATTATCCCATACCATTTTTCGTGTTGAAGGAGAAATTTTACCTGTTACCAATATTTTTTGATCATCCAATACTTTAAGAAATGAAGAAAAAGATAACAAGTGTTGTAATACCAAGGGGCGAGTTGGTGCCATTATTAAGATTTTATTTTGTTTATAATTAAACAAAATTTCAGCACAGATCAGTGCAGAAATAACAGTTTTACCTAGAGAGGTAGGGAGAACAATTAACGAATTTTTATCTTTGCATGAATTAAAAATAATATTCTGATACAATCTAGATTCAATAGAATTATTTTTTATAAGTGGGTGTACTATGAATCTCTGCATTTCATGTATGCGTTCTTCTTTTTTATTTCTAAAGTCTGACATATGACAAATGTATTTATTACAAACAATATATTGTACTAAATAATTTAATTCTTTTTGTTTTTATTTTTTATAATACTTTATTATTGATAAATATGAAATATATTTAATATTTTTTATAATCATAAAAAATATTACTAAAATGATCTCTATTTATCCGAAATATAAAACATAAAATAATATTTATTATTAGTAATATATAATAGGAACATAAGAATTATTATTGTATTAATAATTTTTAAAGTATATAATTATATATTTTTCAAAGCCTGTTTTCGTTTAATACTTGTATTAATTTCGCTTGTTCCTGAAGATATAATTTCTATAAGTTTTGCATTTTTATTATTCGGTTTTGTTCTTAGTAAACGTCCAAGTCTTTGAATAAATTCTCTTTTGCTTCCAGTACCACTAACTATTATTCCTAATTCAGCATCAGGAACATCAACTCCTTCATCTAAAACTTTTGAAGTTACTAAAACCCTATATCTGCCATCTCTAAAACCATTTAATGCATCTTCTCTTTCTTGTTTACTAGACTTGTGAGTTATAAAAGGAATTAGAAATTTATTGGAAATTAAATAAACTAATTTATTATGTTGTGTAAATATAATTGTTTTCGTATGTGGATTTTCAATAAGAATTTTACGCAATTCTTCAATTTTAGATTCGCTATTTAATGCAATATCTAAAGCTTTATTTCTTGCCAGTAATGCATTTCGAGCATACTGATTTTTTCCTGATATCATAATTAATTTTTGAAATCCAATTTGACCATATCTAATTCCTAGTTCCCGTAAATAAGACAAATATTGATTGTAATTTTTGTGATATTCTATTTCCTCTTCAGGTAATAATTTAACATATCTTTTCTCTACTATAAAAGATGCAATATGTTTATCCTTGGCTAACTCATTAACAAATGACTGATATACTATTCCTCCAACTAATCTAGGAAAATCTAAATGTAGATTATCTTCACGTTCATATGTAGCAGTCAAACCTAATCTATATGGAGCTATAAATTGTTCTGCAATAGTTCTGTATCCTGGTGCAGCCAAATGATGTAATTCATCAAATATTACAAATGCAAATTTGTTTCCTATAAATGATGAGCGAATATAAGCTGAATCATATGTAGATACAGTGATACCCGTGATGTTAGATGTACCCCCACCAATATTTCCAATTTCTATTTTTTGAAAATATTTTGATAAAAATTCTGTCCATTGCTCCATAAGATCCAAGGTTGGAACAACAATCAGTGTAGAAGAATTTACTATTTCGATTAATTTGATTGCTATTATAGTCTTTCCTGACCCTGTAGGTAATATTATACATCCTTTCTTTCCTGCAGTAATCCAATTTTCAATTGCTTTTTTTTGATAGGATCGTAATGATAATTGTACATTTTCAATTTTCAAATTTGGAAGAGGAATTAAATCCATAACATTATTGTTATATCCAATACCACTATTTTGCAAATATGTAATAATATCTTGATAATGTAATGCTTGTGCTCGTAATTGATTTGTTCTTGGATCTATTAATGAATAGGGAATTTGATTAATTCCAGAAATAACAATAGAACCCTTATCATAGTAAAGGTTTACTTTAGTATTTATAGACAATTAATATATTAAACAATTATCTCTTAAAAAGAAATCGCATTCAATATATATCTTGAATTTATATATCATAATTTAATATGTAGGGCTTTTTCTCCATGCAAACATCATAAAAATAAATGGAATTAAGAGTATGGCAGTGGCAATAAGAACAGGTTGCATTAATACATTATCTACTGGAATTCCAACAGCATAAAAATAAGGAAATGGATATAAGCCTGAAACAAAAAACCACATCGCCACAACCAAAAGAATGTAAGGTCCATTTCTTCTTAGAAATCCTGGAGGTTTTTTATTTGAAATTGCACATCTTTTGCATTTTCTTTCAGATAGAATCAAACACGAAGTACATACTGTCTGATTACAATATGCACAGATTATTTCACCAAATCTAGATCCACATATATAACATTGATTCAATAATAATAGTAGATATAGTCATTATGACATATTTAATATTTATTAGATGTTTTTATTTATTCCCTTCTAAAAAGACTTTATAAATTACTTATAGTTCAAAAAATAGCAAAATTTTGTTTAAAACAAAAAAAAAAAATAAAATAATGTTTGAAATTCTTCTTTTCTTTTCTTTTCTTTTATGGAATAGATCTGCTGTATAATTTTCCTTCTAATGCTAGCTTGTACATTTCTGCAACGTATGGATTCCTTCCTGGTGTTTCAGCTCCAAGTTCAACTAAACGTGCATAGACTCTTACT
>JAATVK010000038.1 GCA_014523485.1 Nitrososphaerales archaeon TH5894 | reverse complement strand
TGATATATTTTCATACACACTATATATTTTCCCTGTAGTTTCAGCCGAATAACTCCATAGATCGGCAGGAATTGATAATTGTTTAAAAGCATCTTTCAGCTTTCCCTCTAACATACCAAATAATTCTTCACCAATAACAATATGATCTAGTTTGGCTAAAGAAGTCATCTTTATTACTATACTAATGGTATATCCTATAAGGTCAAGATGTGGTCTTTTCAATATTATATTATTATATTCATCCATATCTACACCATACATAACTACTGCAATTTCTCCAAAGTTGATTCCTATCCTTACTTTTAAGTCAGGGTAATCATTTTGATTTAAAATTGGATTTATACCTTCTTGAATTACTTTAATCATAGTATATGCACAGCTTATTACATTACTGTAGGGAAGAGAATCAAAATTGTCAGGACTACTAGTAAATTTTGCATTGTTCTTATTATCATAGGAATTTTTAGTATCATTTGTGTCTACTACAAAAAATGCTAACACTGCATCTCCAATATATTTTAAAACATATCCTCCATACATAGATATTAGTATAGTCATTTCTTGAGCAAATGCTCTAATTATTGTTGTGAGTCTATCAATAGACAAATTTAACGACATTTTAGTCGAACCTACCAAGTCAATATTTAAAATTACCAGCTTTATTTTTGATTCCATAAACTTTTCCAATATCTTTTGAGATTCATTGAGAGAAATATTAAACTCAGGATTTGCTTTCAAAGATTTCCATATTCTAACTTGGGAATCCTTTATGACTGACTCAACATCAATAATTGCATCAAGATATAATTTGTTAAGAAATTGATTGTCAATATTCGTTTCGGTTTTTTTTTGTTTTTTTATCTGCTCATTCCTAATTACTTGCATGACAGTATCATATTCTATGTCTAATTCTAATGCTATTACTTCTGGATTAATTCCTGAATTGTATAAATTGATTATAGTAGTTGTTTGCTCTATATTATCAGGTATATTTCCTCACCATTATCTTATCTAATTAAGGAACATGTTATTATATATAATTAATTAGAATTTTCATAAATTCTCATTAATTATATCCTATTATAATTATATTTTTATTTGAAAAAATACTCCTTTTAAATATATGCAAAAAATTCAAATTTAAATTACTAAGATATAGTTGAACACTATATTATATTATATCTATATTTATGGCCACAATATTCGTCATTCAAGAACATGAGATTTAGGATATAGATATATGAACGAACAATTGTAAATAACTAGAATATAAAAATAGAAATCTAGATCTTATTATAGGTATTATTTTGACAGAATATAGAAGATGCTGCATTCTAAATTTATGCTGAGAAATAAAATTCTATAATTCTATTTAAATAGGTACATACAACATTTAGGTGTACAGATTTCTTTAAATTGGATTATTCTCTATTATGTAGTGTTTTTATTTTTACTCCTATTATGTATCTCTTTCTTTCTTTCTAAACTGGAATTTCTGCTTATTCTGTGAGGTACAATTTAAACTTATTTCAATTGTCAAACCTGTATAGGTTAAATATTTTTGTTGTTATTAAAAAAAGGCGTTAATATTACTTGTGTTTTATATTAATATTTAAAGATAATTCCTTTGTAAAACTAAAACCACTTTACTATCTAAGGAGATATTAAAGAATAAACCTGTTTGATAAAAACTTCTTTTTCAACTTGTTTGCATACATAACATTCTTCTCCAAAGTCAGGATGAATTTCTGTTAAGGCTTTATAATTGATTCTTGATGAAGTCATAAAACAAATCTTAAATTCTTTTGTTGGTGTATCTTGTACCTTTTTTGATAATTTATTTAACCTATCATAAAGATCAAATCCATCCATTACTGACATTCTAAAACCAATGAGAACAAGATCATAATTACCTGGTTTGAAATTTTGTTCTGCCAATTCTGGATCATCTATTAGAGTTATATTGAAAACCTCTTTTGCTTCTTCTTCTAACCATTTTTTATATTTCAGAGAAGTTTCTACATCATCATCAATTATCAAGATGTTTCTCTTCATTTATATATTAATTATTGTTATTGGTGATGATAAATTTTTACTCCATTTCTAACTAAGTTATCCAACTTGTGCTTTATTTCTTTCCCGTGGACTCGAAGAACTTTATAATATACCATTAACGATTACTATTATTTTTGAAACAATAATATCGATATCTCATATTATGAAATATATCGGTTGGATAATCCTGATATAAGGGGAATTGGGTACCAGAACCCGGTTAAGATGTGTAATAATAAGCGTATATCTCATATTATGAAATAGATCCAATATAAAAGATTGTGTTACTCAACTATTAATTACAATAATATTAATGATATATACAATCTAAGATTTCATCTTCCAGACAATAGTCTCCTGTATCTCTCCTAAATAAAAGGCCATGGCTTTTAATTTTACATAAATAATAAATCTTGTCTATTTCCATACCATATAGGTTATGGCCATAGAATTAGTAGTATCAGAAATTGTAGAAAATGCATTTAATATAGATATGAAGACATTGTTTGCAGTTATTTTCAGAACAACAATTGTTACATTATTAATTGTATTTGTAATAAAATGGCTTGGAAATAAAGGCTTAGGTCAATTAAGTACTATTGAACTGATAATAATATTAGGATTAGGAAATGCAGTTAGTGAACCCATGTTAAATCTAACTGAAATCTCAATACCCCAAGGCTATGCCGTTATCATTGTAGCAATAGCAATATTCAAGATGTATGATTATTTAACTACAAAATATAGAAGATTTAGCAAAATGATAGTTGCAAAACCAATATTGTTGGTAGAAGATGGTAAAATTTTAGATGAATCTCTGTTAAAGGCTAGAATCTCACGTGATGAATTTCTATCCTATTTGAGACTGAGTGGTACTGAAGATGTTTCAGAAATTAAATCATCTTATTTGGAAATTAACGGTCAGGTAAGTTTTATCAAAAAAAAGAAAGCGGAAAAAGAGATTGAATCCTAGTTAGTTGATATGCTAAATTTACATAGTTTAAATGTAGGTTAATCAAACATTGTCATTTTTTATTAAGTATTTTTGGTATGGAATGATTTAATTTAAATAATATTACTTTGGTTCCAAGGCATTTTGTTGGTATAATGTTAGTGATTATGTGGTCAAAATGATTGGAAATTCGCTTTTTTTCTTTGGAGAAAGAATGGGATCATCTTAAGATATAAAATTCACTAATGAAAATGAAAGTGATAATGATCACAAAAAGGATATAAATAAAAAATAAGAAAAGATAAATTAACCAATACTATACCCATTTATCTGTTATAATCAATAATAATTTGATAATTGTTGTTGGTAAGGAAAAAATTCTACTTTTTGCTTGGATTTATTCTTAGAAGAAAATGGTCCATAAAAATTATTGCAACATTATGCGTAAGGGCTATATAATATATTTGATAAATATTCTCTAGATTGCGTGTTTTAAATATAGCAATTGATGCAGATGGTTCTCCCTCAGGTTATATTTCATGGCATAATCACTTTAACAAACAAAGTAAAATAAGATCAATAAAGCCTTCCCGAAAAAATGAGAAGTTTGGTATTCAAAGAATAGAAATGCTTGCAATATTTTTTGCAATTTCTGACAATCTTAAAGGATTTAAGAAAATTAAGAGAACAAAACAAATAGTTATTATTAGAAGTGATTCTCGTTCAACTATAGAACAGTTAAATAATAAGGCTCAAATAACTGATAAAATGATTCAAAGAATATATGAATCTATTAAAAGAATTCTTCAAAAGATTTGCTTTATAATAGTATTTGACCATTTGAAAAGGACAAAAAATAGAGCAGGAAGACTTTTAGAAAAGATTTGTAGAAAAAATATAAAATATATAAAAAAGAAACATAATGAGGTAAAAAGAATAGAAAGGCAGTATCTATACATTAAATATAAAGACTCTGATTTAGAACACGAAAATAGATTTACTTATCTAACAAACCCAATGTTGATGCATTAAACACAGACAAAAAGATTTTTTTCCTCAATAATAATTATTTGTATTTTTAATTACTCATCATTTCGGCATATACTTCATAGGTAGTAAAATAGTCTTTCCAAGAGATGTCCTGCAAAAAAGACAGATCCAATATAATGATCTTCAACAGTTTTTATTTTTTTAATCTATTCCAATCATAAGACAAGAATATAAAGTTTTTTGGATACACAACAACTCATCTTTCCATACTACAGAAACTTGATTAGGATCATTCATAGTAAATTCGGTCTATAGTGTATAACTATTTGTCTATTTCTATGCAATTATTTAAACTATTTTCTCTAATACTATATCTGGATAATAGTTTTATTATACTTTTAAAAATAACTTGTTTTATTATTCAATTTTTCAATATTTGTTTTAAGGATTGGTTATTGAGATAAATTTAACACTGAATTTATGACACGTACAAGATGCCAAATGAGATTGGACTGTATGTTTAAGTATTCTTCAGCTGAAACACTAGAACTAATAAATCATTATTCATATTCTTTATTTTAAAAACGAGCAACCATTGGATCTCTCCTAAGCTTTTAACCAATGCAGAATAATCAGTTAAAGCTTTATCGAATTTTGTGCAGATTCTATTACCAATATTGGTGTTATAGCGCCTATCTAAAATTAGATACAAAAGGAAGAGAAATACAAACTTTTGTAACTTAATATAGATCGAATAGGTTATATTCAAAATCAAGGTCTTGGTTTGATGTATTGCTTTCCAAAATTAATGTAACGCATCATTGTAAGGGATTTATCACTTCTCTTTTAATAGGTAAAGTAAACCGAAACGTTGCTCCTTTACCATCATAATTATTTTCTCCCCATATTCTGCCACCATGTGATTCTATAATATTCTTACAAATATAGAGTCCCAATCCAGTGCCAGTATTAGAATGAGTTTTAAATTTTGAAAACAAATCGGGCAATATCTCTTTTGAGATGCCTTCGCCAGTATCCTTCACACTGACTGTAACTTGTTCTTTGTCTTTGTTCAATGCTACATTAACAAATATCATTTGGTTGTATAAAGTAAATTTTAAGGCATTATCTAAAAGGTTGTGGATGACTTGAGATAATCTGTCTTTATCTGCTTCGACCATAATACCATTTTTCGGTTTAAAATCGTATACTATTTTTGGCATTTCCTCTGAAATATTTTGGTTTACATATTCTTTTAGAACATCAGATATAACACTATTCAGATTCAATTTTTCTTTATTAAAAACTAAAGATTGACTTTCTATTTTTGTAACATCCAAGACATTATCAGTAAGCCGTTTTAATCTTTTTGCATTTCTTATTATAACGTCTAATAATTCTCTTTGCTCCTCATCTTTAATTTTAGAATACATTATATCTGTCAACCCAAGTATAGGTTGTATAGGAGTTCTTAATTCGTGGGCAGCTATATTAATAAATTCATCCTTCATTTTTTCTGATTCCTTGACTTTTTCATATTGGATACGCAGTATTTCATTGGTTTCTTTTAACCTAGTATTATATTGAATACCTGATAATGCCAATCCTATAATATTGATAAAATAGCTTGCATCTTTTAAGACATGCGCCATATTATGGCCAGTATCAAAATGATGTCCGGAATAAGACATTATTATTTGTCCAAAAATATCAAATACAATAGAAACAATTATACTAGTATAGAAAACATCTTTATTTTTATAGATTTTATTTTTATAGAAATAATAGAGTGACAATGAAAATAATACTAGTGGAAAAATTTCATATGGTCTATGTAAAGGAATATTGTCTATTACTGAAAATGGAAACACAACAAAGAGTGAACTGACGGCTACACTAGAAGCAAATAAAGTAACTATGATCAAGTAAAATAAAAGGGGTTTTGATATTTTATCTTCGATATTTAATTTTGAAGATATTTGTTGTTTTGTAACTGGAGTAATAGATGAAAAAAAAGAATACTTTATCATTGCTATAGCCAACATAGCACTTAAAAATAACCGCCCTGCGAACCAAGTTTGGGGTATGAAATACTTGAGAAATATACTATTATCCATATATATATATGAAACTAGAACATGCAAAAAATCGATCAAAGCAGTTACGAGAAAGCCAATACCAATAAATAGACTGAATTTGTCATTTAATGTTTGAGCACGAGATATATAATAGAATGCTAGTATTCCTCCAAGTAATGTACCAAATAATTCGATATAAAAATGATGAATAGCGGATGCTACCCATAAATGAGAATTGACTGAAACTAGAGCAATTATGGTTAGAAAAATTGAAGGCAATATGACGTATTTAAATATATGACCCTCCCTATTATGACCCCAATAAGAAAAGAGAGATGTCAAATTGGACTTCATCTTCTCTTTTTTTCTTTATTTAAAAATAAAAAAACTACAAATAACTTGAAAAAACCATAGATATTTTTTTGTATTAATTTGTTATGGTTATACATGTAGGACAAACTAGAAAACATCCTTGAGCTTATAAGAATATCTATCCTTTGTGCGAAATTATGACGTTCTCAGTTATTTGTTATTTAATCTATAAGACATCTATTTTAAATTTTAAAAATGATATACATTCAAAATATGACTAGATAAATCACTGGGGACAAGGTTCGATGCTCTCTATCAGGATATTTAATGTAATAGTTGTTTAATTTATTAATTTTTTTACAGTAGTTGTAAATACCTTTTTATCAACTGGTTTTCTCATAATTTGGTCTTTTGATACTCCAGGAACTATACTTAATAATTCATCTAAGATATCTAAAGCAGTTATAAAAAGAACCTTAATTGTTGGATCTATAGATTTTATTTGTTGATGTAATTGAAATCCATTCAAATTTTTCATTCGGATATCAAGTATTACTAGTAAATCAGTGAAGCTTCTAATATCTCTCATATAATTGAGTGCTCTGGAAGGATCGCTAAAAGAAACTACTTCATAATTGTAATCTTTTAGAAAGGCTCTATAGGTAAAGAGTATATCCTGTTCATCATCGACTAAAATTATTCTTTTGTTATTATTATTATCATTTTTATGCGAAAATAGCTTCCTTTCCTCACTATTAATATAATAACTTTTATCTAAAGAATTCTTAAACATGGAACTACTAAATTCTTTATCATGATGAGGATATCTAGTATCATAATCATTTATTGTAGTAGGAAGAGATGATGTTGATGATGAATCACTTTTCCTTTTAATATTATAGGTAGGATATCCAGTAGTTTCTGTAATTTTATATTCACCATTATTTGAAAAATTAAAATCCTTAGAAATAGAAGAAAAAGATTTCAAAATTCTATAGAAATTATCCCCAATAATGATTTCATTAGGAATAGACAAGGAAGATGAATTTATTTTGGAACAAAGATTCAATGTTGATCCAAATAAATCTATTTGACTATAGTCACCAACTAAAGCCAAATCTAGTACACCATAATCTATACTAATTCTAAAGTTGAATGGTGGTAAATGTTGTTGAGACAATTCATCATTAAGGCTATAACGCTTGTCTAAAATATTCAAAGCACATTCAATAACCTCGATAAAGGAATGTTCATTTTTATCATTTGAAGTTTTAGGGAAATAAAAGAGCAAACAATCACCAATATTTTTAATGACTCGTCCATTACTACTTTTAACTAAATTGGATACTGAATTTATAAATGTAGAATAATACATCCTGATATAATCTAAACCTTCCATTGTAATGGTATTTTTTGTTGAATCTACCAAATCAATAAAACCTACACAGCTTTTTATGGAGTCTCCAGAAAATCTAATGCCTTTAGAAGAAAAATTTTTCATAATATCTCTCCCATTTGAGTAATTAGGTAAAAGAAATAATACAAATGTAATAAATAGACCAAAGCATTGAGATTTTTACTCATGTCCTAGATAGTGTTATCATTTATAAAAATCTATTTGCCTAATAGTAATTTTCGGGGTTTAGACCTAACATTTAAGGCGATTTCCGTATATTGAAAAATGTCGATATCTTTTATTTTACAATTAATAAATAGAAATAGCAAAATATATGGCTTCTAAAGTATTTCGGTTTTCTTAAATAGGAAAACAATCGTAGTATACAATTACAATTAATTTTATAGTAACTGAATTTTTCGGCGCCGAAAAAATATGATATATTATAGATATTATTGAAATTAACAATAACAATAGTAGGACTATAAACTTGCAGTTGGCTAATTGTTTCCTCATGAGTTATCGTATCCATTATTAAAGGGAAAAGAATCTTTTTTCTTTATAAAAAGGATTCCTAGTATAATTTTTATTATTTTCTTCTATGTCTTTTCTTAATTTATTATTATTTAAAATCTTTATTGTACATGGTGATTTTTTTATTAATCATTTATTATAGTAACATAAGTTTTATAATTTATATATATAGACATATAATATTAATAATATCATATAAGTATACATATTTAGTACTACAAATTTATAAATTTTACAATAATAAAACTATTACAATCCTTAATTCTTAAAATAATGGGATAACTAATACTTTTTAATATTACTATAACATATTATAGTCTAACTAATATAGATTTAGTCAATTATTAAAGAATATTATATGAAAATGTTTTTGTTACCAATTTTATAAACATAGATTAGACAAAAAGTGAAGAAGTGGATATCAGATTCTAGTTATATAATATAATAAAAAATTTTATTACATATTCTCATGTCAGATTTAAAGTTGAGAATTCATTCCAGTTAAGGAATATTAGTAAATATTTAACTAATATGTTAGAATTATTATATAATCGGGCTGAACAGCTAAAGAAATAGTTAAAGCAAATATTCAGGAAGTAGTATCTTATTTGAGTAAGGCTTATGCAGATGAATGGCTTGCACATTATCAATACTGGTTGATTGCTCAATAGATTAGAAGTATGGATGTAGACACGTTAAAACAGGTACTATTGCAACAATCAGCCGATGAGTTAATGCATGCTGAAATATTAGCAAATAGGATAATACAATTAGGTGGTACACCTGTTATGTAATTTGATAAGCTTATTCCAACAACAAAATGTGATTATAAAGAACCACCATCAGATCCTGCTAATTTAAAACAAATAGTCCAAGATATATTAGAGGCAGAAGCATGTGCTATAGAATCTTATAACAAGCTCAGTGGAAAATATAGAGACAGATATTGTCTCAAAGGAAATTTTAAGATTTGTTAGAAGATGAAGAAGAATGGGAAAAGTTAGGAGCTAATCTTGTCTAAGTAATATAAACATTTTTTCAAATTTTTTATTATCATTTCTAGAGAACCATTTTTAAATAAAAGGCAAATCTAGGCAATCAGCAATTTAAATAGAAAAATATTGTGTGCATTCACCCAAGATTATATCTATAATGAAAAATGAATTGAAGATGAGACATAAAATTTTTTCGAGTTAGATAATAAATTGTAACTTATATTTATGCTCTATCTATTATTATTGGAATCTTTTTAAGTAAAATTAATTAAAACCTATAAAAGTTCTCAGTTTGAAAATTATTATATCTTATATCCCATTAAGTTATTTTATCTTTGCTAAGATATTATAATTGGTTTTTTATATAATTTAGTTAGTCCAAGTCTTTTTATTTAAATAGAGGTATTAAATCAACCATCTTTACCTCTTAATACATTCTTAAACTTTTCATTACTTTATTTTCGATCATTTTGAAACAATCATTATAAAATTGGATAGAAGGTTAATTTTCTAATTGGCTAATTTTTCTTTATATTAACAGAAAAAAGG
>JAATVK010000258.1 GCA_014523485.1 Nitrososphaerales archaeon TH5894 | reverse complement strand
ATTCTACACTACAACATGCAGTTTCAAGGTGGACAGGCCATAGAGACCAGATTCTTCCCCAATTAATTGCATAACCTAATGGTTGATCTAAAGCGCCTACTAAAACATCGCTAACTTTACTTACCAACAAGTTTAAGTTAGATGGATTTATAAGATCCTTAATCATTAACATCGACTTCCTTTAGTAATAAATATACAACAAAGGTATTTAATCTATTATGTTCTTGTTTCGATCCTTTTGGCACTATCAACTAATTTTCTACTATTGTTTTTTTAATAAATTGAAATATCTACTGATTTAAGTAGTTTATTAACTGTAAGTTTCTAATGTTTTACACTATTGTCTTAAATTTCCCGTTTCGGGGTTTTACCCTTAATCTATACCCACAACACGGACACCAGATATTATGCCATTCAATAAAAATATCGCATGTTTGACAACGTTTTTGTCCTAATAAATAACGTTTCCCGTTTCTAGGTCTAATTGCTTTATGACGTTGACATATTCCTTTGCAGGTCATTTTTCACTATAATGTACGTAAGTAATAATAATATATCGATGATTACGATAAGAAATAATTGTTATTGTTGTATTTGTAAATAATACTTTTATTCATATTATATTTCTTTATAAAATGGAAGTAGAATAGACCTTTTATTGTTTTTCATAATAGTAAGACTAAAGCAAATATTCTAGCATCAATACCTAACGGAAAATTAATACTAAACATAGAGTAAAAATTTTTCTTCTATATTTATCCTTATATAAGCATGAAAAAGTTGAATAGCTGTGAGTTGGCGAATAGTATTAAAGAAATGAACGATAAAATTAAAGTTATTGTTATAAGTGCATATGAAAATATCGAAGGTAACACCATTAACCTTGAACTACTTCAAAAGCCTATTCCACTACAACTATTAGTTGAAAAAGTTAACAGCTATATAAAATAGGAATTATCTTAATTACACATTCTTGCTAGATTTATTTTGAAATCATTCATCAACTCATTTTATTAGTTAAATTAAATAAAATAAAATAATCAGAGAAGGTGCAAAAACATCATTCAAGAAATTTCAGTAGTAGTGAGAATAAAATATTACAATTGGAGCAGTTTGATTAGTATTGTTGGAGGGAGGTATAGGCTCTATCTGTTCTTGAAATGGATCTATTTGACTACTTACATGATCAAATGGAGATAATAATGTCATGAACATTATAGCAAATATTAAACCTATTAAAAAGATATTATAAACTAAGTACTTATCCATATTTATCAATATTACATATACAATATAATATATAGGATTTATACATAATCTCGCATATTGTATAGTATTATATTTCATCAATAACGAGAATAATATTATCTTCCTGTAAAGATATCATTGAGGAAAAATATCTTTATAGATCACTTCTAGTTAAGTATTTGTATGTCTATTAATTTTGTTCTTGTTATTCTTAAGTATATTTTTAATAATATGATTATGTTTAATTATAAAAAATATTTAGTTCCAATTCTTTAAATTGTCCCTTCAAGCTTGTATTCTATGGAGTATATTATTTGCATCCATTTATAATAACAAAACTTCTTATGGCTTTATCTTTACTAGACATGTATATTAAATATAGGTACTCAATGCATCTAGGAATTAAGGAGATATCAATAATTATTTACTAAAAAATATGTACCGACAATAAATCCTAAAAAAAATGTAATATTAAAAAGTAAATATTAGTTTGTAGATGAGTTTTTGAGCTTTGTTATATAATTATAATAACTTTGGACAACATCAAAATAAAATTTGTGAACGAGCTGTAGGGATTTAATAAAGGTATCCATATTTCTTACTACTATATCATCTATTATCTTAGTAGTATTAATTTGAGTATCAATGATGTTTCGGTTAATTTTAGTATATGTTTTAGAATATTTTTCCATAGATAGTAAATTATTCAAATTATACTCAAAAATTTTATTTAATCTATTAGAATATATCGAATAGTATGTATTTATAATATTTTGATGTTCTTCCAAGAAATTGGACTTTATTTCTTTCATAGTCTTCATTGTATGTTCGTAATTATCTAAGTCATCAAAATTCCTTGGTGGAGCCAAAATCTTTTCTAGGGAAAAATTGGATATAGGATTTACATTATTGTTAGAATCTTCGATATTAAATTCAATGGATGATAAATTTTCTTTTTGTTGGTGTTTGTAGTTTATTTCAACAATTTCTTTCTCATCTTCTTGAAAAGACATAAATATTATAGTACTTTATTCCTTAAAAACATTCAAAATAGAAACATCCACATGTGAACCATCTATTAATAATGCCAAAGACATTTTAGATCTAAGTATGCTCTAAATCCTATTGTCGTTTGAAATCTAAATAATTAGATGGAATAAGGATAGTTATTTCTATAATTCCTAATTAATCAAAAGGTAGTAATCTGAGATATTATCTCACTAGAAAAAAAATATTATTGGCCTTGAGTAGAAAAACCCTTGGTTCTTAAGATGATATAACAATTAGGAATTTCTGTTATTATCAACCATTACTTCCTCTTTGTCATTAATTGTATCAAATTTCGGCTCATACCCATTACAACATCCATGGGCTGCAATTACATCAGATGTATTCCCAAATACATCAGGTCCTTTATCATCTACTATCATACATTTTCCTCCCGTCATGTCTATCCAATAAATACAATTAAAACAGAAAAATCCTTTCTTAAGATTAGAATCTTTAAATTCAGGACGTTCTATATACCCAGCATTCAATTTACTTAGTTTCTGAAACTTAGTTACATTTTCCATAATATCTGCTGCTTTTTCAAAAATATTTTTATCAGACATATCTATTATTTTATCTCCTTTTCGTTTGGACTCCAAAGAGAACATACCGCATATGGAAGTATACTACCAGATACATTCCCATGTAAGTCTTGACCCTCATCTGTAACAATCATACAATGATTTGGTTTTATAAAATATTCACAGTTATAGCAGAAATATCCTCTATGAGTATCAGAATTCTTAAACTCATCAATCTCCATATATCCTGATGTAACTTTTGTTAATTTGTTATGTTCTGTTGCGCTTTGAGGAATTTTTTGTGTTGATGAAAAATTCGAAGACATATAATAATTGTAAATACTATAT
>JAATVK010000257.1 GCA_014523485.1 Nitrososphaerales archaeon TH5894 | reverse complement strand
TCATACTATTAAGTAATTTAATTAAGTTCCATGCTGGATTTTCCACAATTACTGCTAAACTGGAATGAGTATCTTTATTTGGACCATAAGCAATCAATTCAACATACAATAAACCTTTCATCCCTAAACTTATAATGGGAATATTTTTTTCATTTACATATCCAAATTCCCATATAATCCCATCACAGGCAAACTTTTCTTTGTATTTGGTAAGATATTTTTCTATATGTATACTTCCGATTTCTTCTTCTCCTTCTACGATAAATTTAATATTGCATGGAACGTCGCCTGTTTCTTTTAGGAAATACTCTACTGCTTTTATTCTAGTAATTAATTCGCCTTTATCATCTGATGAACCTCTTCCGTAAATATAATTTCCAGAAACCTCACCACTAAAAGGAGGAACTTCCCATTGATCTAAAGGATCTTCAGGTTGAACATCATAGTGATTATAAAATAAGATAGTTTTGCCGTTCGGATTTTTTTGTGATTTTATTTCTCCATATACTATAGGAGGAGGAAGAGAAGAGGCTGCAATATTTTTATCTTTAGGATCAAGATAGATAATTTCTGATTTAATTCCTACTCTATTCATAAGAGCAAAAACTGCCTCTGCACATTCAACAAGATTTTGATTTTTTGCAGAAACACTAGGAATGTTAATCAATGTCTTAAGATCAGAGATCATTGTACTAATCTCTGAATCAACAATTTTTTCTATCGAGCTTACCAATATTTAAAATTTGTAAAAGAATAATTTAACTTTTCATAAAAGTACATTTGATAACGATATGTTTGAATTATAGAATATATTTCAATAATCGTAACAGGAATACATATAACCATGCCGTTGTGAAACGATAATAATGACGTCTTCATCATTCTTATCTTTTAACTCAAAGAATATTTTCTTTAATCCAGAGTCAATTGCTGTAATTGGGGCTTCTGAAAAGCCAGGAGTGGGAAATGCTATCTTTTCAAATATCATCAATGGTTATAAAGGAAAAATATACCCTATTACTCCATCTAATCCGACTGTGTTTGGAATCAATGCTTTTAAAAACATTCTAGATGTACCGGAAGATATTGACTTGGTAATAATAGCCACTCCAAACAAGATTGTTCCTCAAGTAATGGAAGAAATAGGAAAAAAGAAAATCAAAGGAGTAATAATAGTTTCAGCAGGATTTAAAGAAGTTGATGAAACTGGAGCTCAACTTGAGAAGCAAATTGGAGATATTGGTAAACAATACGGAATAAGAATAATTGGTCCAAATTGTTTAGGAATAATGAGCTTATCTCAAAGCAGTATGATGAATGCTACATTTTTAAAAATTACACCAGAAGTTGGAGGAATAGCTCTGGTATCACAAAGTGGTGCTATATGCGCTGCTACCGTTGAAGATGCTATAGCTCAAGGAATAGGTTTTTCAAAGGTAATTAGCATGGGAAATAAAGTAGATATGGATGAAAATGATATATTAGAACTACTTTCAGAGGATGATGATACAAAAGTAATTGTCATGTATCTAGAGGATATTCATGATGGAAAAAGATTTATGCAAATAGCTAAAAGAATAACTAAAGAAAAAAAGAAACCTATTCTTGTATTAAAAGCAGGAAGGACACCTGAAGGAGCAAAAGCTGCTATGTCACACACCGGTGCTTTGATGGGGTCTGATGAAACATACGACGCTTTGTTTAAGCAATCAGGAGTTATAAGAGTAGATACCATGCAAGAATTATTTGAAACATCAACAGCTTTTGAGAAACAACCAATTCCGACTTCAAATGGTGGAGTAGTCATATTATCAAATGCGGGTGGGCCAGCCATAATTTCTACAGATGCTTGTTCAAAATATGGATTAAAAATGGCGGATATTTCTCAATCAGAATCGGAAATAGCCAAAGTCATACCTCCTCATGGTTCAGCTAGAAACCCTGTTGATATAGTAGGAGATGCAGATTTTACTCGATTTGAAAAAGTGCTAAATGAGGTCTTATCTAATGATAATGTTAGCGCAGTAGTTACTATGTGTACACCTTCTGCAACATTAGATTATAATGAATTATCAAAAACAATAATAAAAACATCCAAAGATTCTGGAAAAACAATGTTGGCAGCCTTAATGGGATTAGCAGAAGGAATAGAAAATAAAAAAATCCTTTCAGATGGAGGAATTCCTCATTTTATGTATGCAGAACCAGCAATAAGAACATTAGAAGCAATGTTTAGATACTCTAGATGGATTGAAAAAGAAGATACTCCTCCAAAAAAATTTGAGGTGGATAAGACAAAAGCAAGAAATGTTTTAGAGAATGTGATAAAATCTAATAGAAACAATTTGCTTGAAGAAGAAGGCTATGAAATATTAAAAGCGTATGGATTTTCAACTCCAAAAAAATTTCTGGCTACAGATGAAGAAGAGTCGGCAAGAGCAGCCGAAGAAATAGGTTATCCAGTAGTTATGAAAATTGTTTCTCCGCAGATCATTCATAAATCCGATGCTGGAGGTGTTAAGATTGGAATTCAAAATCAACAAGAAGCTAGAAAAGCATTTAATGAAATATTATTAAATGTAAAAAAATATAAATCAGACGCAGAGATCAAAGGAGTTTTAGTTCAAGAAATGATAGGTTCTGCAAAAGAGACAATTTTAGGTGCGAAAAGAGATCCATTATTTGGACCATTAATAATGTTTGGTTTGGGTGGAATATATGTCGAAGTTCTAAAAGATGTCATATTTAGAATAGCTCCAATAGATGAACAACAAGCAAAAGAAATGGTAGAATCTATAAAAACTATTAAGATATTAAAAGGAGCAAGAGGAGAAAAGGAATCAGATATAGATGGAATAGTAGAAAGTATTCAACGACTATCACAATTAGTTACTGATTTTCCAGAAATTGAAGAATTCGATATGAATCCGTTACTTGTATTAGAAAAAGGTAATGGTGTAAGAGCAGTAGATGTTCGAATAGGATTAAAAAATCAGAAAGATAAAACGATATAATAAAAAAAAATTGGAATAAAAATATTATTCTAGTTTTTTACCACATTGTTCACAATAAAGAGCATCTGATTCATTATGGTATTGGCATGAAATACATATTTTTTTATCTATAGGAGAAGAAGTATTAGATGAGGAGGGTATTTTATTTTGTTCCCTACTTATTAAAACAATATCTCCAATTTTAGAAATATTAGACCAAGTAATTTCATCATTATATGATTCATCACCATTAGTTTCAGATGTTCTATCGCGATTATCAATTTTTAATGTAATTTGTATTGTACCATTAAGCGATTTTCTAAGTCCTATTTCTTGGACATTGCCTACTAGCATAGCTTCATGATCATAAACTGGCATTCCAATAATTGACTGAATAGGAAAATATTTTCCTTTAGCGATAGTTATATTACTAGATTTTGTATCTATACTCTCAGATTGTATTGAATC
>JAATVK010000256.1 GCA_014523485.1 Nitrososphaerales archaeon TH5894 | reverse complement strand
TTGTTTGATTTTGGGCAGATGGTACCATTGTTTGATTTTGGGCAGATGGTACCATTGTTTGATTTTGGGCAGATGGTACCATTGTTTGATTTTGGGCAGATTGCTCATCTTCTGACGTTTGTGGTGGTTGTTGTGTATCCAAGTCTATTCGAGGATTGTCCAACAGAAGTTGCTTGGATTTGAGATTTGAAGTGGATTGAGAATTGATAGAAATAGACGTATTAGTATTATTAATATCATCTACAATTGATTCATTTGGAATGACCATTTCTACTGGTGATTCCGAGAGGTTGGTCAAAGGTGAGGAAGTTGTATTTTGTTCAACAGATGATACACTGGCCAAAGGTGAGGAAGTTGTATTTTGTTCAACAGATGATACACTGGCCAAAGGTGAGGAAGTTGTATTTTGTTCAGCAGGTATAGTTGTATTTTTTTGATTGGAACCAGGTAGAATAGTTTGCAATGGAAGTTGTTTAGATATTGATTCTAAGGAGGTTGTATCTTGTTGTATATCAGATAATAAGGAAGAATTATTTGGATAACCAGTCACATTTATAGAATTCCATTTTGTTAACGGCTTACTTCCATCCAAACATGTTATTTTTGATGTCAATTCGTTGTTTCCTGCAATTATTTCATGATAACTCGAATCGTAAGTGAAAATCCATTCTGAAAAATCTTCAATTCCTCCTGGACCAGCAGCCCTAACTTTTTGAAAAGGTTTTATGTCATTCCAATCTACAAACACAATACAATTTTTATTTTGAGTATCACTAGAAATACCAGAAATAGTTAATTCACCGCTAGGAATTTTTTTCCCTTCATTGGGAGAGGTAATTTTTACACTAATATTTGCAAGGGTTTGGGTTATTTCGCCTTGAGAATTAATCGATTGTAAATCATAGAAAATAATTAAGCCCAAGAATCCAATTAAAGAGGTTAGAAAAAGAGAGACGACTATAAATTTCATAGTATAGAATCAAAATTACACTATATTTAAATTAATAATATATCTCGTAGAACTTTCTACTATATTATTCGAAAACAATTGCCACGTTTTTTATTTATATTAAGGATTCTGAGAAAGTCAGCATCAAAGAAGAAAAAATAAAAAAAACATTTTAAAAAAAGTAAAAAACATTACATCGAAATATAATGTTTATTATATGATATCATTATTTTCCTATCTTAAACATTTTTGTTCCACAAACACTACATATACCTTGAGTAGCAGGTCTTCCGTTTTTCATTGTAACCTTTTTTTCATTTTGCATTTCGCGTTTAGATTTGCATTTAACACAATATCCGTCCATATTAATTCAGTAAATAGACCACAATAAAAGTATTGATGTATTTTTTATGAAATAAAGAAATTTATGGTAAATGGAGAGTGATAATTCACAATTTGTAAATAAATTGATACATACCTTTCGTTTAGGAAGCCCCAAATCTCCTCTTCAGTAGGCATGTATGTCTTTTTTATGCTTTCTTAATTTTTTAAATGTAGAAAAACGATGGCCGCACTTGTCGCATCTCCAATGATTTGCTCTTGCTTCTTCATATCTTGTAAATTTTTCTGAATTTACTTCAAACATACCTGTTTTAACATCATAATTTATTGGCTTATAATTAAGACGAAATTTTAATTTCGAAGGAACAGCAGACAATTTTGATATATATTAATTGTTATTAAAAAGACTGTTAGCTAATTTTCTCTGACTTTTACTTAAAAAAAGAATACATATAATTGCGACATTACAAATGTACTATTGACATTTGTTGTTATTATTATCCTTTTTAAAAACGATAGTGAACTTTTCCTTAAATAGATAAATATTTTTATTTCTTCTATGTAGTTTTTCTTTGTTGACAATTGAAAATATCATTCAAAAAAGTAGTGACATATCATCATCCATAACTCCGTTTATGGCAACTAAAATAAAAGAAATTCTGAAAAAAGAAAATAAAGATGATACCATAGATGTTTATTCAAAAGAGAATGTAAAAATATTTGATATAATAGTTAATTCAAGAAGAGAACTATGTATTGCTTGTGTTAGCCTTGATCAGATTTTTTCCTTTAATTATATTGAAGTATTGAAAAGTATATTAAAAAATAATATAAAAATAAAAATTTTGCTTTGTGATCCACATTCTGATATGCTAAACCATATAAAATATTTGAGTGTGTTTCCAAATATTCATGAAAGCCTTACTTCCTGTCTTTCCAAGCTCTGTAACATGAAGATTGTATCGTTATCGACGAAAGAATTATCAAATATTGAAATAAGAATTTATAAAACAATATTACCTCATAATATCATAATAAGAGATAGAGATATTCACGGTAGTGGACTTATATTAGTAGAGCCCTATTTATTTGGAATAAACTCACAAAATAGAAAAATATATCAAATATATAAAAGAAAAAATCAAGAAATTTTTGATTTACATTTCAAATCTTTTTTAAAGTTGTGGGAGACTAGTCCTGAATATTCTTGTGAATGGGAAGAATTATGAATTTTAGTTGATTTGTGTCGCACTTTTCATAAGATGACAATGACATAAACATGATAACTACATAATTGCTGCTTCTAGTCTATCTTTTAGCTCATATATCGAAGATAAATTAATAAAATTGTACCCAGTTAGATTAAAGTCTTCTTCTTTAATGTCACCCTCCTCGATCATTTCAGCTATTTGATTTAAAGCAAAAAGAACTAAATGTTTTTCATCTTCATTGATTGAAACATCAGCCAATGTATATTCTTATGTGTAACCTATATTTTTCTTTTCCTAGATTAATATCTAAAAATTTAGAACCTAGGGAATTATAGTATTAAATAAAAATAATAAATATAGATTGGTACTATCTATTTATTCAATGAATGGAAATGAACTTTTAAAGGTTAAAGATGAAGCTCCTAGATACTTTGACAAAAAAAGTAGTGAAAATTTAATACTTTTTGAGAGTGTAATAGGATATGAGGATATAAAAAAGATTTTTAAAATGTCATTGATATCAGATAAACCGGTACATATTTTACTCGTGGGTCCTCCAGCATCAGCCAAGACATTGTTTATGTTAGAATTTCTAAAGCTAGAAAGATCGTATTTTACTTTGGGTAGTCATAGTACAAAATCAGGAATGATCGATTATTTATTTGATTATCGTCCAAGATATTTAATAGTAGATGAAATAGAACATATGCCATACAAGGACCAGACATCATTACTGAGTATAATGGAGACAGGGATACTAGCTGAAACAAAGTCACAAAAAACTCGTAGTACCCAATTAAAAACATGGATCTTTGCAACATGCAATAACGAAGGAAAGTTATTATCACCACTTCTTTCTAGATTTATTATTTTCCATCTAAAACCATATACTAGATATAAATTTATAGAAGTATCGAATGGAATTCTTGTTAAAAACGATATTCCTTTTGATCTTGCTAATGAAATTTCTCACGTTGTTTGGAACAAATTAAAATCTCGAGATATTAGAGATTGTATAAAAATTTCTAGATTAGCAAAAACAATTGAAGACATTGAATGGATTACAAAAACTTTGATTCAATATCGAAAAAATAAGTAAGAGGCAGTATCATACGAATAAAGTTATTCTTGTGATTTGTTAGAGGTATTTTTAGTCCGTTTCCTTCTTAACCAAAATGCAGTAATTATTAAACCGACCAGTATCGAAAGATAAGAAAAAAAAATTGTTTCATTTATGACAGTGTCCGGGGGTAGTATTGCGAATAAGAATTGATGTAGACTCATATTTAATCCGGAATATTCAACTGTTATATTGTTTTCTAAATCCTATAATTTGTATATAGATTTTTACAACTTTCTCTACGTAGTATTCTATTATCGATAAAGATATTCAATTTAAAAGTATTAGATTATAAAACCTATTCCAACATTAAAGACATAAAAATACATGAACAATGACATCCTACAATAATGGCAAAAATTCTCATCCCAAAGGAAAACATGCTCATTCTACTGAATATAGAAGATTAATTTGGGAAATGATTGTTTGGCCATTGATAATTGAAAAAAATAGACCATACTTTTCAATAGACGAATACCAATCCAAAAGAGTTTTATTTTCAAAAGAAAGTAATATACCTTCTTCGAAATTATCTGGTGGATTAATATCATTGGTAGTAAAAGGAATTTTAATTAAGGAAGAGCATATATATTCATTACACTATAGGTTAATTCCCTATCTCAGAAAAAAAGCCCTCTTAACTTATGGCCAAGCATTGAAGGAAACTTATACCAAGTAAATCCCTTATTCTAGACATCTATTTGAAAATAATTCAAAGGTGGGGAAGGGATTCGAACCCCTATATATTCGCTATCAACAATTTCTGCAGGCGAACGCATAGCCGCTCTGCCACCCCACCTCATAATTAGTCTTGGAAAAGGGACATATAAATGAGTTATTTACCTTTAGCAAACTATTTCTTAATAAATTAGAGAAATATTTGACTGTTAATATCCGCTAAAACAATCTAAATGAAATATACTTCATTTTTTATAACTATTCTTGTAGGCCAATAAAATATCATCAGATTTTATTGTTTTTCTGCTCGCATGATTTGCAAGATCTATAGCGGTCTTAGATATATTGCTTGCAATTTCCTCAAGTATTTTTCTTAAAGTATCTGATGCTTCATCACTTACTCTTTCCGCACCTGCCTTTTTAATTATCCTATTCATTACAGCCAATCCAAATTCAGGGTTATTACCCATAGTATAAACAGTCTAAGGATATTTAAAAATCTAATTGATATTATACGTCAGAATCACTAAAAAATAATTAAGTTAATTCATTTAGTATACGCTTCCTAATTTTTGCAGAACGCAATGATAATGTAAAATATATATCCATTAATTCATCATTATCAGGAGCTCTACTGTGTCTCTGAAAAAATTTTTCTAAATAATTACCGATTATTATGCCCACAATAAAGCCATACGCAAAATCTTCGATATTACCTTGCGAAGGAATAAGATTCTTAGAGAAAGTTATTATTTGATTTATGTTTAAAGAATGAAATTTTAATAATAATTCTAGTTCCTTTTTATCGGATAAGCTCAGTCCCAAAATTATTTTAATTTCTATTTGATATATATTTTTAATTATTGTGTGTAGTAGCAAATAATGAAGAAAATGAAGAATTCATATAGATATATGGTATATTTGAATAATGCACAATTTACGCCAGCAGATGCTGATTTGATCCTGAAAAAATCAAGGGAGCTAACTAATTCCTTGGATATTATAATTAGAGACTGTCGTATAGCAAGCGACTTTATTGAATTAGATCTTAGCCTTGAAAAAAAGGAAAATATAGATAAAGTATTGGATTTGTTAAAAAATATTTCGTTAACCAAGGAAATCATGGAAGTAAAAGAAAGACATCTAAACAAATCAGAAGCAATTACTAGTGCTATAGAACTCTTTAATGATGAGAAATATTGGTGGTCACATGAAGCATTGGAAATGGTTTGGAAAGAAGCCGGTGGACATGAAAAGAGATTACTGAATGGCTTAATATTGATTTGTGCTGCTTTTGTTCATTTTCAAAAAAATGAAAATAATATTTGTTTTTCAATACTTGAGAGATCAATGGCTAAATTTTTAAACGTAGAAACTTCAAATTATTATGGTATTAATATTGACAAAATAAAAATATTAATTGGACAAATATTAGAAAATAAAAAAATTCTGATGTTAAAGATTTAAACCGTAGAGGTTAAATTATTAATTTTTTTTTAAATAATTATCCTTCATTTCCTTTACAAACTTATCTTTCAAATGATATAATCTCTTTTGTTTTCTTGGTTTACATTCGGACAAAACATAGGAACTCAGGAGGGGAAAATAAACAGAAGAATCCCCATAAACAATTACATTGCCAGCATGAGATGTTTTTATTTTTCCCCAACTCTTCCCTTCTTGGATTGTTGCTCCAGATAAACCACCTGTATCAGGTCTTGCGTCAGTTAATTGAATTACATAGTCATGACCTTTTTCTTTTATTTTCAAAATCTGATATAATGTGGGACCGGTTTGTTGAAAGAAATTTTTGGGTACTCCTCCACCTAATTCTATGCCTCCTGAAATTTTACTTTTCCATAATATTGCTGCTGATTCAGAAATATCTGAGAAAAGATTGATAGGAGGTAAGGATGACTCAAAAAGAAGTGGTATCATATTCATTCCAATTGATGAATCGGTCAGTGAGGGGATATAAACTGGGACCTCATTTTTAAAAGCAGAAACCATGAAAGATTTAACAGGAAAAGGAGAATGATGATAAGCATTCTCACCTAGTCGGTAAGAAAGATCGGATGTTGAAATATCTTTTACAGGATTTACTATTCTTTTGCTCATCTTTCTTATAGTGTCTTGTATAAGATCGTCTTGTCGTTGAAGTGTTTCTACTTCTTTAATATAAACATCATAAATTCTAACGATTTGTTTAGAATATAAAATATCGTCATCAACATCAAAATGACCTTGTCTGACAGGCAAATCATAGGCGAAATGAAGATCATGGTAAGCATTAGCTCCTGTCGTAATAATCCAATCAATAAAACCTTTCTCAATTAAAGTTGAAATACATTTTCCAAGTCCTATTGGAGTCATTGCTCCTGAAATAGTTAAACAAATAGTGGCTTCAGTATCAATCATTTTTTTCAACATCTTTGCGGCTTCTGACAATCGCCTAGCATTAAATCCAGTAGATCCATAGAAAGAAATAAGATCAGAAATAGACATGTTTGGGTATATATTGGGAGGATCAATTTTTTTTCCGGTAAAAGAGTGTTTATTATTCACATGACATGATACAATTATCTGACTTTTATAAAATGCGAATATGAAAACAATTACAAGTAAATATATTATTATATTATTATTATTTTAGTAATTTTCTATGACCTATAATAAAAATCAAAAAAAAATCAATTATGAAATTGAGGATTATAATATTCAAAACCGTGAGTTAAAGGAAGTTTTAAATCAAATGTCAAAATCAGGAGGATTTGAATCTGTAAATTTGAGGGACGGAATTAGTATATTACAAAAAATGATTGAAGAACCTAATTGTACCACTTTTTTATCTTTTGTGGGAGCAATAATTTCTACTGGCGTACGGGGAATAATTAAAGATATGGTCAAAAAAAATATGTTCAATTGTTTAATAACTACATGCGGTTCTTTAGATCATGATATAGCCAGATCATTTGCTAAATATTATCATGGAGATTTTAATACCGATGACTATTATCTTAAAAAAAAAAATATTCACAGATTAGGTAATGTATTCATTCCTGTAGAAAATTATGGTCCTTTAATCGAAACTAAATTACAAGAATATATTAATGAATTTTACAAAGAGAATAAACAATTTGCATGTTATGAATTACTTGACTATATAGGTAGTAAATTAGGGGAAACATCTTTTTTATATTGGGCTCATAAAAACAAAATCCCTGTTATTGTCCCTGGTATAGTTGACGGAGCGGTAGGAAGTCAGGTATGGTTATTTTATCAGAATCACAAGGACATGTTTCTTAATATTTTAAAAGATCAAACTAAAATTTCTGATATTATATTTGAAGCAAAAAAAACTGGGGCATTAATGTTAGGAGGTGGAATATCTAAACATCACACTCTATGGTGGAATCAGTTTAGAGATGGATTAGATTATGCCGTTTATATTACTACTGCTAATGCTTGGGATGGAAGTTTGAGTGGAGCAGAAGTGAAAGAAGCTATATCATGGAATAAGATAAGGGTCGATGCAAAACAAGTCACTATACATGGAGAAATTACAACATTATTACCTTTCCTTTATTCATCTCTTATCACTACACCATCGGCATGATAAATTTGTGTAATGAGACTGATTCATAACCAAACCTAAATGTCAATTTTTATAGTGATATTGAGAATGTACTCAGATTTTTGCGAACCCATCATATATGGATTTATGAAATAGCCATTACCTTAAAAAGGAAGTAAAAAATAGTAGTTTATTACATTGTTATCGGGCAATAAAACATTATTTAGAGTAAGCTCCTTTCAATTTCAGGCTAAACATCTTCTTGTGATTTTGGTTTTGATAATAGCCTTTTCTACTGCCTTTATTATAAGATCCTATCCAATAAAATATGGTTTTGCTTTAAATGAATTCGATCCATATTTTGATTACAGAGCCACTAAATATATTATTGATAATGGCTTTGAAGCCTATTTAAATTGGCATGACTATGAGTCTTGGTATCCTGAAGGTAGATTCGTACCCACAACCTCACAAGTCGCTCTTCATCTTATAGCAGCAACCATGTATAAAATTTTTGGTTTTGGTAGTTCACTTATGGATTTTGTTATAATGTTTCCAGTAATAATAGGATCCCTGACTACTATAGTTATTTTTGCTCTTGTAAGAAATTTGAGTGGCACTACCGCGGGGATGTTCGCAAGTCTCTTGTTTGCTTTTATGCCCGCAATAATTCAGAGAGGAAATTTGGGATGGTTTAAATCTGAGCCTTTAGGCCTTTTCTTGGCACTGTTGTCTGTGTACTTGTTTACCTCTTCCATAAAAAGCAAAAATATCAAACGGATTATTCTAACAGCAGCAGCAGGAGGACTAATTCTTGGATTAGCCAACTCTTCATGGGGTGGAATTCAATATTTCAGTATTCCACTAGGTATTTTCTTTTTTTCGTTACCTTTTCTAAGAAAGGATTCCTTATTTCTTTATGGAATTATTACTTTCACGATAATAACCTTAATAACAGCAGCTGCATTCCCTCGCCCTGGTATCTCCTTTGTTATAGGACTTCCAGGGATAGCTCTCATTGTTGGAATGATATTTGCGATTGTAGGAACCATCATAAGGACGAAAAGTTCTTCTTCAAAGGCTAATAGAAATCTTATTGCAGCACTTGGTGTATTTGTTTTACTTATAGTAAGTATATTTGTTGTAGGGGCTTATCAACCTTCATCATTTCGATATCTTGTTGCAGTCAATCCTTTTTTGTCTTCTCATAATCCTTTGGTTGAATCAGTTGCTGAGCATTCTACCCCAACAGTAATTGACTATTTTACAGATTATTCAATATTGTTGATATTTGCGGGTTTTGGGGTTTGGGTTTCATTTTCTAAAAGAACAGACATGACCATTTTTGCCTTAATAATCGGAATAACTGGTCTGTATGTTAGTGCAACATTTGCAAGATTGATGGTATATTCTTCTATAGCAATTGTAATACTAGCCTCTATTGGGCTTTATGAATTAACTAGGAGCATTTTGCAGAACAGGATCGAGAATCCGAACAAGATAAAGGAAAGGGAATTTAGAAAAAATATTAAAGAAGGTAAGATTTTACCCAACGTAAAACCTCTAGTCAAAATATCCTTTGTTGCTATGGTTGTATTTTTAATTTCTATTCCTTTGATTGATTATAATGGAGTGATATATCCAAAGAATTTTAATTGGATAAGCTCAGCAGATATTCCGCCATCTATAGTAAATGGCGCAACAGGTTTTAGAATGCAGGTTGAGGATTGGGTAGCTGCATTAGATTGGATAGAGAACAATACACCTAAGGACTCAGTAATAGCTTCATGGTGGGATTATGGATATTGGATAACTACATTAGGAAATAAAACTACTTTGGCTGATAATGCAACAATAAATCAAACAAGAATACAGACCATAGCTAAAATGCTAATGAGCGAACAAGAAACAGCAACTCAAATTGCTCAAGATCTAAAGGCTGATTATATATTGGTATACATTGTAGCAGATAGACATAATGGTCCCAATGGGAATTCATTTTACACTTTAGGAAGTGGCGGAGATGAAAGTAAAAAACAATGGTTTATGAAGATTGGCGGTTTCAACGAAAGAGATTACGTAGAAGATGATGGATTCACTCCAAATGCAAATTTTTGGAATAATACCTTACTTGGGAAACTAATACCTTTTACCCCGATATCTTACGCATCGTTTGGTAATGGTATGTTGACTAACATCCAACCAGAATATTCAAGTGGAACAATCGCTTTAAATCTTAAAGATATAAAATATCCAATAAACGGAACAAATGATCAACCGTATAAGCTCGTATATGCATCTCCCAGTTTTGAAAATGACACTGAGGACATTGTTTTTGGTGTTTTTCTTTATCAAGTTAATAAAAATTATAGACCAAATCCTATCTCTCAAGAGTTGAATACAAATCTGAATGTAACAAAGGACAAAGAATCAAATACAACAGATAATAGACCTGAAAATATGATTAAGGCTAATATGACACCATCTGATAATATTGCAATTTTAAAAACATCTCTTGGAAACATTACAATAGAATTTTTTCCAGAAGCAGCACCAAAACATGTCAAGAGCTTTCTAAATCTCTCCAACACAGGTTTTTATGATGGAACTATTTTTCATCGAATAGTAAAAAATTTTGTGATACAAGGGGGAGATCCAACTACAAAGAATAGTACTCAAAAAGATAGATGGGGAACGGGAGGACCAGGTTATACTATCGAGGCTGAATTTAATGACATTCCACATGAAAGGGGAGTATTATCTATGGCAAGAACCGCAGATCCTAATAGTGCAGGTTCACAATTTTTTATAGTTACAAAAGATTCAAAATTCTTGGACAATCAATATACCATTTTTGGAAGAGTCATTGATGGAATGGAAATAGTAGATAAAATAGAGGATCTTACTACAAATAAATCTTCTGATCAACCTATCGATTTTGAAAAAGCAAAGATTCAAAAAGTTACGATAGAACAGAGAAAAGACACTAAATAGGAAATTGCTTTCTCTTCGATTATTTCCTTAGACAAATTGATGAATGAATTAGAATCACTCCTCTTGAGTGCAGAAAGAAAGCTATTAGTAATATATGATGAACTAGATTTATCGGAAATTTCATCTAATAACCAGATTTTTATTTTATTAGTGGAAGAATCAAAAGGATCAGCAGGTGGAAGGGGAGGTGGTTCTGGACATAGGAAAATAGTTCAAGTAAGTGGATTTAAAATCGATAAAAACAAAATCGAAAAGATTTATGATACTAAGGATGAGAATATAATAGATAAATTTGAGATACCTTATAGTGCTGTTGCAATGGATATAAAATTATCAGATGGAAGGCAAATTGTAGTACAAGGAATAATAGACCAAGACATGATAAAAGATTATAATAATATAGTTTTTTCCTCATAATATTATCTTAAATTTAAAAAAATTATAATAATAGAATGACCTAATACCAGAGTTAACAATTATGAAAAACAATAAAAAACTTGCAGGAGGTGAAATCATCGGAATAGGTACTGATTTTCTGGTTATCTATAAAGAAGGAAAAAGATTTTTAATCGAAGTGAATTTTGAATCTTTAAAAGAACTTAAATTTTCAACTACCCCTTACGGATCACAAATATAATAAATGCGAAAGGCTAATTTTTTTAATCCTAAAAGATAAATTTAGTTATTATATAAAGGTCATATCCTATTGAAAATAAATTCAAAATTAGAACTAAAATATCAAAAGAATGATTCTGATAATAAATCAACTCATCAGCTTCACAAAAGTTCTAAAGTAAAATACAATAAAAAAGCTGAATCAGAGTTTTTTGTAGATAATTCTGCTTTAGCTGGATTTACCGGGGAACGTATTTTGTACATGGCAATAAGAGAATTGATAGAGAACTCACTAGATTCTTGTGAGCTTCATCATATTCTTCCCAGTATTTCTATATCAATAAAACAAACTGATGTTGAAAATGATCTTTGGACCCTCTCTTGTCAAGACAATGGCATAGGTATCAATTCTGAAAAGGTGCCAGTAGCTGTCTGTTCTTTTCTAACATCAGGTAAATATGTTGAAAAACAACAAAGAGGGCTATTTGGAGTAGGCCTTAAAATGATTGCGGCATTTTCTTCAAAGGATACAGACAAACCTATAAAAGTATGGTCAAAATCTATTGATGAAGATTCAGAATATTATTATGAATTGCGAACGGACATAACAACAAATAAACCTATAGTGTTAAACAAAAAAATGGTGCCAAAAATGGAAAGTATTATCAAAGACAAATATGGTTTTAAAATTGTTGCTACATTAAGAGCAAGATTATCCCATATTACTAAAAACAAGATATACGATTATATTTCCCAAACTAGCATTGTAAATCCGTATTCGAAGTTAATTTTCGAAAGTGATGATGGCAAAATAATTTTTGAAAGGAGAACCGATATAATGCCTGAACCTGCAAAAGAAGTACTTCCTCACCCTGCTGATATGGATTTACAAACTTTAAAAAAAGCAATATTACATTTCTCCAATCAAAAAGCTTCTATTCAAACTATTTTAGCCAGTTCATTTCAAAAACTTTCGATTGAAAAGGCACGTGTGATCATACGTGCCTCTGGAATTGGTAATAAATTAGGTAATCTTTTTTCAGAAAGTGACCTAATCAAAGTAGTGAATGTTTGTAAACAGATGAAATTTCAGTCACCTCATATTGACCATTTAAGTCCAATAGGTGAAAAGATATTAACGACAGGGATGATGTCTGAATACGTTATTGTTAACAACAAAGATCAACTTAAATCGATAAATCCTGGACAAGAGGGAAACAAACAAAATGTTAAAGTATTAAAACCCGCTCTGACTTCGTATTCATCACGATCTATTGTAATTAATAATAGGCCAACAATTATTGAATGTGGAATTGCGTATGGTGGAGATATAAATTCCTTCAAATTATACAGATTTGCAAATAAGATTCCCTTACTATATGATGAAGGCTCAGATGTTGCAAGGGAAGTAGTATCCGAGGTTGGGATTAATAAAATGGGTATTACTAAAAAAGAGGCAAAAGAGCAATTTGCAAATGATCAAAGCAGCAAATCAGATAGAGCGGTTGAACTTCTTCCTCTCCATGTATTTTTCCATATATGTTCTACAAAAATACCTTATAAAAGTGCAGGAAAGGAAAGTATTGCATCTGAAGGTGAAATGAAAAAATATATGAAATTTTGTTTATCAGACCTATATAGAAAAGTTAGTGCACAGATACGTCGAGATTTAAAAATCAAAGATGCTGAAAATAGATTGAAATTGTACAAATATTATATTCCATTAATTGTAGATGCTGTCTCTGATTCAATAAAGGTTGATCGTACTAAGCTTTCAGAACTATTTATTGAGATAGCTGAAAAACATGTCAAAAAAGAAATTACCCCTACCGAAATAATTTTCAAGGAAAATGACAAAATAAATAATAAATCAAACAAACCGATGATAGGAAAAAAATTGTATAATAATACAGAAAATAAAAATACTAAAATTAAGGATAAAGATAGTTCTCAGAATTTATCCAAAAGTAAAGCTTCTACAGGAAAAAAAATAGAAAAATTAACCCTTGATGATTTTAATAGGAGATAAAGTTATTGTCCACTAAAAATAAAAGACACAAAGAAATTATCAAAAAAATTCAGAATATAATGAAAGAAATTTCTAATGATGTATTGATTGGAAAACAAATGCCTTCTTTAGAAATTTCGAAAGTAGGATATGATAATACTTTTTGGTCAGAAAAAAAGAAGATGTTAACACTAGGAGACAAAAAGGTTATAATAAGTCCTAATTCAACAAAAAAAATTCCGACATTTTCTCAATATTTAGTTATGGCTAATGCAATTCGAAAGTTAGTGGATGAAGAAATGGAAAGTACTATTAGAGGTATGTATTATGCAACCTTAAGTACTGTAGGAGATGAAAAAAATAAAGAAAAGTTTTGGAGAAGTCAAGAGGATTCCGATGACGCTATTAAAGCAGTAGAGGTAATTACTGGAATTCCTAGGGAGGAATTCTCAGTCACTTCTAAACCAAAAGGTATGATTTCTGGTCCTATTACGTTAAGTGTTGGTGGAGATATTATTGATTGCAATCTTGGAAGCAGAGCCACATCACAGTTAATTCCGACCAATATGTCTGATGTAGAAATAGTGGATGTTAAAGCAGACCTTGTTATGGTAGTAGAAAAAGATACGGTTTTAAATAATATACGAAAATCTGGATTCATTCAGAAATACAATGCAATACTTATGACTGGTTCCGGAGAGCCTGATAGAGCAACTAGAATGATGGTAAAGACATTAAACGAGAAATGGAAAAAACCTGTAGTCATATTCGCAGATGCAGACCCTTGGGGTTTAGGTATAGCTTTACGCTATAAAATTGGGAGTGAATCTTTAAGTTATGATAGCGACAGATTGGTCGCACCCAATGTCAAAGTCCTAGGAATGATGTTTTCAGACATATACGATTACAATATTCCAGAAGTTGCGAGGTTATCGGTTACTGCTGAAGATATCAATAGAGCAAACGATATGAAAAAGAAACCATGGTTGCAAGGAAAACAATGGCAAAAAGAATTAAATTTATTTCTGAAAAAAAAAGAAAAGTGCGAATTAGATGCATTTTTTAAGCATGGGTTTAAATATTTAGCTGAACAATACCTGCCAAAGAAACTTAGAGAGGCAGGAGTAATCTAATTTTAAATGGTATGTTATCTGTTTTCTCTTAATAATTTAAATTGTGATACCAATTAGATGAAAAATCTTTATAAACATTTTTAAGAAATAAAATCACTTTTTATAGTATGCTGGATGCTAAGTGTCCTAAATGCGATAAAACAGCTCAAGTTAACGATGATATGACAGAAGTTACTTGTACTTATTGTTTAACAAAAATTTCATATGAAGAATATATAGAAATAATGAAGGAAAAGGCACTTAATATGGGAATAGAATTCCATCATAATTTGGATAAAAATCCTTTTTCTTAGTAATTGTTACAAGAAAAAATTTGTTAGATGAATATTATTTTGTTATGCCTGATCCTATTAGACGCCATCTTTCTCCAATCTTTCTGCTTAAAGCAACTCTGCTACTCTGTATAATACAAACTGGTTTTTTTAGGTTAATTTCTATTTTATTTTCTTTAGTATTTGTAACTAAAGCAGCGGTAGCTAAAGTTCCAATATTTATTCGAAGTTGTTCATTCTTTTTAATTGGGTCAACTTTTACTGGCTCCTGGGTTCCAACTGCAGTATCAAAAAGATATGTATCTATTGAAACGTCATAGATGTCTTGAGGCAATGTTCCAGGTTTACCTACTACCGAACCAATAAGTGAATCACTCTTTACCAAAGACGGGTCTAAAATTGTACCAATAGACACTAATCCTCCGGGTTTGACATTACTGACCAATCCAGCACCTGTTCCTAAACTAGAAATTTTGGAATAAATAGGAGAATATTTCCCTTTACTATTAAGTGTACCAGGTCGCATTTCAATCTCATCATCTATGTTGAATTCACCTTGAATTAAAGCACCACCTATCGCCCCTCCATGAATTGAGGCTACAGGCATTCCAGGCTTGTTAATATCAAATGAACGTAAAACATGCATTATTGGAAATGTTTGTCTATTCCTATGAGGAGTATGGATATTTTTTTCTAAAGCTTCAATTAATAGGTCAATATTTAAATTGTGTTGAGCAGAAACAGGTATAATAGGAGCATTTTTTGCTACACTCTTATCTACAAAATCTTTTATTTGATCATAATTTTTCAAGGCTTCTTCTTTTTCTGTCAGGTCTACTTTGTTTTGGACAATTACAATTTGTTTAATACCCAGAACTTCTAAAGCCAGCATATGTTCTGTGGTTTGAGGACGAGGTACTGATTCATTGGCAGCTACAACAAGAATTGCTCCATCCATAAGCGCAGCGCCTGATAACATATTGGCCATTAAACTTTCATGACCTGGTGAATCAACAAAACTGGCTATTCGCAAAAGTTCACTCTCCTGTCCACAGTTATTACATTGTGGCTTAGTAGAGTAACATTCAGGTGATGAACAGGATTTACATTTATAAAATGCGGCGTCAGCGTAGCCTACTTTTATAGTTATACCCCTCCTTAGTTCTTCGCTATGAGCACTAGTCCAAATTCCAGTTATAGCTTCAATTAATGTAGTTTTTCCATGATCAACATGTCCTGCAGTACCAATATTTACATTAGGTTGGTACCCGTATTCACGTACATACCAATCAGGAAGAGTATCTTTCCAATGCAATAGCGAATTAAGATTTAGGGAGGGATATTAAGGTAATTGATATGTATTTTAGAACATTCATT
>JAATVK010000255.1 GCA_014523485.1 Nitrososphaerales archaeon TH5894 | reverse complement strand
TACTTTGTACTTTCGGCATTAGATGTTTCAATATTTTCAGGTTTAGATGTAACAATATTAACTCCATCTAAAATACAGTTTAATTGATAAATTTCCTCGGTAACCATATTTCCCCTCAATAATTTTCTCACCCTTTTTCCTTTTGTAGAGTCGCGCATACCTACACCAGTATGCAATAAAACGTATTTTTTCACTCCACCGTGAAGGTCAGACCGCATTGGTGTCCCAGACTTATCACTACCTCCTGTTATTTGTAATTTGCCTCCTGCTACTCCGACAAGAGATGAATCAAATGAATCTCCTATTTTTGAACCTAAAAATGGTTGAGCCTCTTTATCCTTAAGCTCATGTGATAAACTTTTACCTTTTTTATCAGATATAACTATTTTAAAATTAACCAATAAATAATTTAAAAATAATATTATTAATTAACCTTGTGCAAAAAAGTTAAAACCTGATGGAGTATAATAGTTAAAAATGAAGCAAGAACAAAAGAATGAAATTCCAATTTGTCCTATTTGTCAAAATGAAATGGTTGCTATTCAATGTTGCCATCTTAGATGTAACAACTGTGGCTCAGAGCTAACTTGTTCAGATAAGGGTAATTTTTGGTGAAAAAATTTTCTCAAAATCTTTAAATTCGCATAAGACGTTAATCGAATATTTTGGAGTTAATTTGAAGTAAACATTCGAAGTTTTCATTCAAATACTCAATTATTGTATATCATCTTTACATCTTTTACTCTGTCACAATTTCCATTAAACAATTACACTTAATTATTAACTAATCAACTAATCAAAGCGTACCAAATTCTAATAAATGTCCTATTTGTCTTTAATATTATCTTATAATCTACATCCTTTTTCTATTATATTAAAATTAATAAAAGATCATTAGATAATTTGTTTATATTCTTACTATCAGATGAAAGTAGTATTTCTAATTTCATCACTATGCTAATTGATTTAGTCTATCAATTGCTATTGTGAAAAATTACAATGTGTTAGGAGTTCGATAAGTTCGATAATCGATTAAGTTATAGAGCAGTATGTGTTCAGGCTGAATCTCTATAAAAATAGAGGAAGTTATTTTAGAAAATTTTATTAAATAGCATTTACTGAATTTAAAGATACGAGTAATCAAATTATTTTAATGTATTATTTAGATTATTAAAATAAATAACTTATAATATTATTTGTATTTTAATGGGATAAAATGGATAGGAAACAAAATGATTAAATATTTGTATTTTGTAACGTCACATCGGTAGTAAAATGTCAGCTAGAAGAAATTCTAAAACAAAAAAAGAAACTCCGAAGGAATCTAAAGAAATCAAACCTACTAAGGAAATAAAAGAAACAAAATCTGTTCCTCTAACCGTGGAATTAAATATACTTAAAGTTCTGATAAATGAACGTCCACTTATTCCATTATTGAGGGTACTAAAAAAGAATAAAGAATTACACACAAGAGAATTACTTATAACGATGGGAAGTTGGGGCTATGGACAATCCTTAATGAAAAGAGCCACAAATTTAGGTTTGATTGAAAGAAAAGTAAAAAAAGAAAAATCCCGAGGACGAGGTAAGCCAAGGATCTATAATGCTCTGACAAATAAAGGCAGAGAAGTTGTAAAATTAGCAGATAGAATAGGATACGAAAAATAAAATTTCGATTCAAATCCCCTTTTTTTATCCTTTAAACTTACTCAATTTACCAAAAATTATAATAATAAACTTTTTAAGAAATTCTAATGAATATCCTATGCGATACTAGTTTCTTAATGGTTCTAGTCACAAAACCGATCAAGCTTGTGGATAAGCTTGTAATGCAGTATGGAAAGATCAATTTTCTTATTCCAGAGGTAGTGATAGAAGAACTAAAGAATTTGGTAAATAATCCATCCTATAAAAGTTCTCAAAGTGCGAAAACTGTCCTGGAATTAACAAAAAAATTTGAAATTATCAATACAAAGAGATTACACTATACAGATGATAGTATTCTAGATTATGCAATTAATTATAAATGTGCAGTTGCAACCATGGATAAAAATCTCATTCAAAGATTGATATCTTCGAAGGTAACTGTTTTTTCACTTAGAAATAATAAATTGTTAAGCGTGAATCCCTAATTTAATAAACAACTTTAAATTCTTATACAAATTAAAAACTGTATGAAGATAAATAATATTAAACTTCAATGGTTGGGACATGATGGTTTTAGGTTAATTACCCCAGATGACAAAGTAATATACATCGATCCTTATAAAATATCGGAAGTACATCATAAAAAAAACGATGCAAAAATAGTATTGATTTCTCATAATCATTTTGATCATCTTAGTATTGAAGATTTAAGACATATAATAAATGAACATACGAAGATAATTGCAGCTTCCGAGTGTATAGAGAAATTAAACCAAGAGGGATTTAGAAGTGTAAAAGGTGTAGAACCTGGAGAGACAATTGAGGAAGAGGGAATTATCATTGAAATTGTCCCCTCATACAATATTAATAAAAATTTTCATCCAAAAGAAGATAGAAAAGTTGGGTTTATTATTACCTTCGATAATAATTTTCGAATATATCATTCAGGTGATACGGATATGATACCTGAAATGAGTGAATTTAAACCTGATGTTGCTCTTGTCCCAGTCTCAGGAGTATACGTAATGACAGCTGAAGAAGCAGCAGATGCTATTAATAGTCTATTGAAACCTTCGAAATTGACAATTCCTATGCATTATGGTACTATCGTAGGTAGCCAACAGGATGCAACAAAATTTAAACAGTTAGTAAAATATTGCCCAGTTGAGATTTTGACACAAGAATAGAATAATTGTATGAGAAATACAATATTTCTTGTTAATAATTGAATAATATCAACTAACTAATGTTATACTTGTACTATCTCTCATTATCATTTTCCGTATTAGATTTAATAAGAAATATGGATTAGATAAGCATCTATGGGAGCATTTAATAATCAAGTTTGATTATATTTGTTTCTACTTATATAATCAATTATTAATTATACATTAAAAAGCCACTTAACTAAGTTAATACTTCTTGAAATTATATTGAGCTATTTATCTTTACTTTTGCACAACTGTAAGGAATACTTTTATTTTTTGCCAAAACTAGAATAGTTGACGTTTGCATATTTTTAGATGTATATTACATAGTAGAAACCGAAGATTTATGTGAGAGTATAAAAATGGAATGAACATGGTAAAAACTGAATCTTCACAAAAATTGATCACAGGCCAAAAAGCGCCAAGTTTCAATTTAATAGGTGTGGACGGAAAACTCTATTCTTTAAATGATTTTAATAGTAAAACTTTATTGATAATTTTTATTTGTAATCATTGCCCATTTGTAAAGGCAAGAATTAAGGATATTATAGATTTACAATCATCTTTTAATAAGGAGGACCTTCAAATTGTAGGAATTAATAGTAATGATCCCAACTATGAGGAAGAAGGGTTTGAGAATATGAAAAAATTCTCTAATGAATATAATCTTAATTTTCCCTATTTGATTGATGAAACCCAAGAAATCGCAAAAACATATGGAGCTGTTTGTACACCAGATCCCTACCTATTTGATAAGAAAAAGAGGCTTGTGTTTCATGGAAAAATAAATGATGCTAGTAGTCCAGATAGTAAATCAACTCGAGATATAATGAAAGAAAATATTCAAAAAGTCCTAAAAGATGAAAAAATTCTAAAAGATTTTGATCCTTCTATTGGTTGCTCCATAAAGTGGAAGGATTAAAACAAAATCATCTTTTATTTACCCATTCTAAGGTTATACTTTGTTGAATAAAAAAGATTTGATTGAATTTCCACTGAAATCGGCTTATTCTCCTAATGGAGATCAGCCAGATGCTATCGATCAATTAACTGAAGGAATTCTTGGAAACAATAAGTCGATTCAAACTTTGCTGGGAGTTACTGGTAGTGGTAAAACTTTTACAATTGCAAATCTCATATCTAGAATTAAAAAAAATACTCTTATCATCTCTCATAATAAAACATTAGCAGCTCAGCTCTATTCGGAATTTAAAGATTTTTTTCCAACTATAAATGTAGGATATTTCGTTAGTTTTTATGATTATTATCAGCCTGAAAGTTATATCCCGCAAACAGATACATATATTGAAAAGGACACAGCAGTAAATGAAACCATTGAAAAAATGAGGTTAGAAGCAACAGCGATGTTGATGTCTGGTGAGCCAACTATAATTATTTCTACGGTTTCATGCATCTATTCTCTAGGGTCACCATCAGAATGGGAAAGAAATGCCCTAACATTAACAGAAGGAGATATTATGAATAGGAAGGCAATAATCAAGAGATTAATTGAATCACGATACGAAAGAAATGATTATTCGCTTTCACCAGGTAATTTTCGAGTCAAAGGTGAAATTATCGATTTAATTCCTGGGTATTCTAATGATATAGTTAGAATAGCACTTTTTGATGAAGAGGTTGAAAAAATTAGTATTCATGATGCGGTTACATTTAAAAAAATTAGAAATGTAAATAGGATTACCATATTTCCAGCTAAACACTACCTTACCGACAAAAAAAGTAGAGAAAATGCAATAAGAATGATAAAAAAGGAACTAAAAGGATGGCTTCCTAAATTAGAAGGAGAAATAGAAAAGGAAAGATTGGCTTCAAGAACCAAATACGATATTGAGATGATAAATGAACTAGGCTATTGTTCGGGTATAGAAAATTATTCTCGTCATTTTGATGGCAGAAAAGAAGGAGAACCGCCATTCTGTTTATTAGACTTTTTTGGAGACGATTTTTTACTAGTCATAGATGAGTCCCATGTTACACTTCCACAGTTAAGAGGAATGTATAATGGAGATCATACAAGAAAAGAAATGTTAGTGACTTATGGATTTCGGCTTCCAAGTTCATTTGATAATCGTCCACTAAAATTCGAGGAGTTTGAAAGATACTTAAGAAAAGTGATTTTTGTATCCGCAACACCTGGTCCTTATGAATTAAATTCTAGCTTCCAAGTTGTAGAACAACTAGTCAGACCAACAGGACTAGTTGATCCTATTGTAGAAATTAGATCCTCAAAAAATCAAATCGATGAATTAATTTTTGAAATTCAGAAGAGAGTTAGCAAGAACCAAAGAACACTAGTAACAACATTAACGAAAAGAATGGCTGAGGATTTGGCTGAATTCTTATCAAAAAAAAATATTAGGGTACGGTATTTACACTCAGAAATTGAAGGTTTAGAACGGACGGAGTTAATTCGTCAGCTAAGACTCGGTGAATTCGATGTTCTAATTGGTATCAATTTATTAAGGGAAGGATTGGATATCCCAGAGGTTTCTCTTGTTGTTATATTAGATTCCGACAAAGAAGGGTTTTTAAGAAATGATACTAGCCTTATACAAACATTTGGAAGAGCTGCTAGAAATATTGATGGAACCGTAATAATGTATGGAGATAAAGTTACAAAATCAATGGAAAATGCTTTAGCAGAAACAAATAGAAGACGAAAAAAACAAATAGAATTTAATAACTTAAATAAAATAACTCCTATTTCAATATTAAAACCAATAATTACAAATAAAAATTCCCATACTCAGCATGAATTTTTTAAATCTATGAGTAAAAATGACTTGAGAAAGCTATCAGTTGAAACTGAAGCATTGATGAATAAATTGGCTGAAGAACTTGAATTCGAGAAAGCTATACAACTGCGAGATAAATTAAAGAAAATAAATCAAGAAATTGGAATATTAGAGGTGGCTAGGTTATGATAGACAAGTTAAGTGTTAGAGGTGCGAAACAACACAACTTAAACAATATCAACATTGATATACCCAAAAATAAGATTGTAGTGTTTACAGGTCTTTCTGGATCGGGTAAATCCACACTAGCATTCGATACTATTTATGCAGAAGGTCAGAGAAGATATGTTGAGTCACTATCAGCTTATGCCAGACAATTTCTTGAACTTATGGAAAAGCCTGACGTAGATTCTATTGAAGGATTATCTCCAGCCATTTCAATACAGCAAAAAACAACAAATAAGAATCCCCGATCAACAGTAGGAACAGTAACCGAGATTTATGATTATCTAAGACTATTGTTTGCAAAAATTGGCGAACCTTATTGTCCAAATTGTAATAAAAAGATAAAGAGTCAAACATTAGAATCAATTACCGAATCAGTATTAAGGTTTTCTCATGAAAAATCCCTCTTACTTATTCTCGCCCCATTAATTCAAGGAAAAAAAGGTACTTTTGATAGATTATTTCCGGAATTATATGAAAAAGGATATTCGAGGTTAAGAATCGATGGACAATTTGTTGATCTAGACGAATTCATTATTACCTCTACGGATGAGCAATACAATGATAAAAATAATAGAAGAACAGCAGATTTTAAAGACATTAATTTAGAGAAACAAAAGAAACATAATATTGATGTGATAATCGACAGATTAAAACCCTCATTAAATGAAAAAAGTAGAATTTTCGAGTCAGTACAAAATGCAGCAAACTTAACTAATGGAATAATTCTTACAATAATTGATGATAAAGAGTTTTTATTTTCTAGGCACAATGCTTGTCCTTTCTGCAAAATAAGCATAGGAAATATTGAACCCAGATCTTTCTCGTTTAACTCTCCTTTTGGAGCATGTGAAGAGTGTAATGGTTTAGGTATCAAAATAGAATTCGATCCTGATTTAATAATTCCAGATAGAAACAAAAGTATTATTGAGGGAGCAATTAAACCTTGGCAAGGAAGTTTTGCGACTTTTAGATCATCTATGTTAAAATATGTTGGAAAAAGATTTGGATTTAACTTAAACACTCCAATACAAAAAATGAGCTCTGAACAAATAAATGTTATATTATATGGAACAAATCAAAATATTTACTATAAATATGAATCAAAATACTCTCAAAGCAAGTGGGAATATGAAAGTAATTTCGAAGGAGTAATCCCCAATCTACAAAGATTGTATAATAGTACAGACTCAGAAAACAAAAGAGAAATGCTTGCACGATTTATGAAGGAACAGGTTTGCGATAAATGTTCTGGAAAGAGGCTAAAGAAAGATTCATTGTCTATTAAACTATCGGAGAAATCAATAATGGACGTAGGAAATTTACCTATTGACGAATGCTATAATTTTTTCAATAGATTAAATCTTGATGATACAAAAAAATATATTGCAAAAAATGTGTTGAAGGAAATCAGATCTCGACTAGAATTTTTAATTAATGTAGGATTAAATTATTTAACATTAAACCGATCAACCTCTTCACTATCTGGAGGAGAATCTCAAAGAATTAGACTTGCTACTCAAATTGGCTCAAACTTAACTGGTGTACTCTACGTTCTAGATGAACCAACAATAGGACTCCATCAAAGAGATAATGATAGATTAATCAATACTCTAAAAAGACTACGAGATTTGGGCAATTCTCTTATAATTGTTGAGCATGACGAAGATGTAATAAGAAATTCAGATTGGATTATCGATATTGGTCCAGGAGCTGGGATACATGGTGGAAGGATAGTAGCTCAAGGAAATTTGGACCAAATCGTACAGAACGAAAATTCATTGACAGGAAAATATTTAAAGGGAGAGAAAACAGCGACTCTCTTTTCAAAAAAAAATCAAAACACTAATTTACTTACTATACACGGCGCAAAAGAGAATAATCTAAAATCAATAGATGTAGATATACCTCTTGGGTGTATGACAATAGTTACCGGAGTTTCTGGGTCGGGTAAATCGACACTTATCAATGAAATTCTTTTCAAGTCCGTGTCTAATTATTTTGGAACCAATGTCATACCTGGAAAACATGATTCCATAAGTGGTATGGATAATATTGATAAGGTTATTGATATTGATCAATCTCCTATTGGTAGAACTCCTCGATCTAATGCAGCTACATATGTTAATGCTTTTACTCCCATTAGAGAGCTTTTTTCTAAGACCATAACTGCCAAGGAGATGGGTTATAATCCTGGAAGATTTTCCTTTAACGTAAAAAGTGGAAGGTGTGAGGCATGTGAAGGATGTGGAGTAAAGCGAATTGAAATGCAGTTTTTACCCGATGTGTATGTAAAATGCAATGAATGTTTGGGAAAGCGTTATAATTCTGAAACATTGTTAGTAAAATACAAGGGTAAGACTATAGATGATATATTAAATTTGACAGTAGAAGAAGCTATGGACTTCTTTCAAAATGTACCTATTATTTACAAAAAATTAAAAACTTTATTTGACGTAGGTTTGGGATACATTAAATTGGGTCAACCCGCTACCACTTTTTCAGGTGGAGAGGCTCAAAGAATTAAACTCGCTTCCGAACTTTCTAAGAGGGACACAGGTAGAACTCTTTATATTTTGGATGAGCCAACCACAGGCCTTCATTTTGAGGATGTTAAGAAATTGCTTAAAATTTTGAACACATTAACCAAATTAGGAAATACAGTTGTTGTGATTGAACATAACTTAGACGTTATTGCTAGTGCAGATTGGATAATTGATTTAGGACCAGAAGGTGGAATTGATGGTGGACAATTGGTAATTGAGGGACCGCCAGAAAAAATAATAAATTATGATGAGATAAGCCATACAGCTAAATTTTTAAAGAAAAAGATATTAAATTCTAAACCCATCGAGGTAAATAATTTGAAAAATCGGAATGTGCCCATTTAATATTAACATAGATCAAAAAAAGATTCCGAGTAATCCTGGAATTTATTTAATGAAAGACAAAACAGGTAAAATAATTTATATAGGGAAAGCAAAAAATTTAAAAAATCGAATTAAAAGTTATTACAATGTCAATTCTAAAATAAATTTGAAATATAAAGACAAAAATTTTTGGAAAACTCAATTATTAATAAATAAAGTAAATGATATCGAATATATCCTAACTGATAATGAAATTGAAGCATTCCTTCTGGAATCAAATTTGATTAAACGGTATAGACCAATTTATAATATTGAGTTGAAAGATCAACAAAGATATACTTATTTAAAAATTACAGATGAAAAATATCCGAGATTATTAGTTGCAAGAAGAAATAGAAATGGAGATTTTCAAGGGCCAAATGGAGATATTTTTGGTCCTTTTGTTTATGGAAGTTCAAGATTTCTGTCTATTGGAATGTTGAGAAAAATATTCAAGATTAGAATATGTGACCGACTACCAACCAAGCCTTGTTTAGAATATTTTATCCATAATTGTGATGCTCCATGTATAAAAAAGATTAATGAAGAAGAATATTTAAAAAAGGTGCAAACCTTAAAAGAGATTCTTAGTAAAAAAAATGGACTTGAAACCTTTATTTCAAATTTAAAAATCGAAATGAATGCTGAATCAAAGAAACAAAATTATGAAAGAGCAAAAGAAATTCGTGATACAGTAAAAACTATCGAAAGTTTATTATTCAACCAAAAAATGGATTTAAACAATTCCACAAACGAAGAATATATAGGTACAAAAACAGATACTTTATCCGGAGTTTCTCATATTCTTATTTTGAAGAGAGATAAGGGAGTTATAAGTGACCAAAGAAAATATGATTATGAATTAGTGGGTGATAACAATTTTTCTACATTTTTACTGCAATATTACACCACTTCACCACAAATTCCTCACGAGATATATGTTAATGAACTTCCGCCATCAAAAAAAATCTTAGAATTATCATTGAAAAAATTATCCAGCCATAATGTCAAAATTATCAAAGTTACAGACTCCACTAACAATGAAAAAAAAGGTTTAATGAATTTAATCCTTAAAAATTTATCAATTCAAGTTGAAAAAAAATATAATCGCTCTATTATAGAACTAAAAGATATTCTCAATTTACAAGAGTTTCCTTTCATCATTGACTGTTTTGATGTATCAAATTTTGGATTAAGTTATGCCGTTGGTGCATGCGTAAGGTTTGTTAATGGATATCCCCACAAAAGTGGATACAGGAAATTCAAAATAAGATTGTTACAATCTAAACAGGATGATTATTCAATGATTAAAGAAATAGTACTTAGAAAATATTCTTCGCATAAAATCTATGATGAAAATGACAAAATTAATTATAATAATAGTAACTCTACAAATGACAATAAAATAGACAAATCCCTTCCTAACCTTATAGTTATTGATGGTGGGAAAGGTCAACTTAGTTCCGCACAAATTGTATTAAAAAAGATGGGTTTGAATATACCTCTTATTTCTTTAGCCAAAGAAAATGAAGATATATATACCAATTTCTCTTCAGAACCACTACAAATTTCTAAAAAGAATCCTGCATTACATTTACTTCAGTTCTTAAGGGATGAAGCACATAGATTTGGTTTAGCCTATAATATAAAATTGAGAGCAATAAATTTAAAATAATAATCATCATAGGGTTTTACAAAAAAATTTAATATATAGTTACAAGCCGTCGAAGAATTAGGAGACGAATTTATTAGTATTGAATCAACCATGAAATCAAAAAAAGATAATTATCCATTTATTTCTATTCTTAATTAGA
>JAATVK010000254.1 GCA_014523485.1 Nitrososphaerales archaeon TH5894 | reverse complement strand
TGCCGATTCCTCGAATAATAATTGCTGGTACCACAAGTGGTGTAGGGAAAACTTCTATTACTTTAGCAATTCTTTATCTACTCAAAAACCTAGGTTTTAAAACTCAAGCTTTTAAGGTAGGCCCAGATTTCATTGATCCCTCATATCATCATTTTGTTACTAATAGTCCTTCTTATACTCTCGATGCATGGTTAATGGGAAAAAAAGGAGTAATCAATACTTTTGAGAAGTATACCATAGGAAAAGATATAGCCATTATTGAAGGTGTAATGGGGTTATTTGACGGTGCTGGTGGAAAAAATAATTTCGCAAGTACTGCCCATATAGCAAAAATACTAAATTCCCCAATAATTTTAGTTATAGATGCTAGTAAAGCTGCAAGATCTATAGCCGCTATTGCTTATGGTTTTTTAAATTTTGAGAAAGGATTACAAATTAAAGGAATTATACTTAATAAAATCTCGAGTCATAGGCATTTTAAATTTATCCAAGATGCTTTCGCAGAAAAAATCAAAATTCCAATTGTGGGCATAGTACATAAGAATCAGAATTTTATTTATTCTGAAAGACATTTAGGCCTAATTCCAAGAGAGGAATTAGATGATAAAAGAAGAATAGAGATACTAAATTCAGCCAAGGTTATATCCGAATCTTTAGATGAGGAAAAAATTCTTCGTTTGATCGGACCTATACAAAGTGAGAAAATTAAAAAGGAAAAAATTGATAGATGGAGAGATCGAAATATCCAAACTATAAAAATTGCAATTGCGTTAGACGAATCTTTTAACTTTTATTACCAAGAAAATCTTGATATTTTACAAAAAAAAGGGGCACAACTTGTTTTCTTTAGTCCTTTAAATGATGACAGGTTGCCGGAAAATATTGATGGAATTATAATAGGAGGTGGATTCCCCGAAATATTAGCTAGTGATTTGAGTAAAAATCTTTCTATGATGGGAGCTCTTAAAAAAATAGCTGAAAGTCAGATACCAATCTATGCAGAATGTGGTGGTTTGATGTACCTGTGTAAATCTATTAAGGAAGGAATTCCTAGTTATAAAAATGATAAAAAACGTGGATTAAAAGTAAATTCGAATAAATCTTTTAAATTGGTAGGATTAATCGATGCTATAACAAAAATGACGAATAGATTAACGCTTAACTATACACAGGGCCAAGTGATAAATGAATCAGTTTTCGGTAATATAAATAGCGTTAAAGGTCATGAATTTCATTTTTCTGAATTGGAAAATATTCCATTGGATTCTAAATTTTCATATTATTTAAATAAAGGAAAAGGAATAACGAATCAAAAAGATGGTATTGTAGTTTATAACACTCTTGCATCATATACTCATCTTCACTTTTCTAATACTAAATTACCACAAAAGTTTATTTTAAATTGCAAAAAATTTTCAAGAAAATAAAAATCATCGCTTAGCCAAAATTTATTTAGTGATAAATTTAAATTTATTCGATCTTCACTATAGAGAAACAGTTCATGAAAGCCTTAAAATTATTATCCGATAAAACCATATCATTAGTTGAAATTGATGAGCCAATAATCAAAGATAAAGAAATTTTAATTAATTTGGGATCGTGTGGAATTTGTGGATCTGATATCCGAAATGTTTTTGCCGATTCTTGCAAACCCACTTCCAAATTAGGGCATGAGATAACTGGAACAATCGTTAAAGTTGGTAAAAGTTTTAATGGAAAAAAATATGAAGGAAAAAGGGTTTTTGTAAATCACCATGCTCCTTGTAATGGTTGTCATTATTGCATCCATGGCAATAAAACAATGTGTGAAAAATTTACAGATAATATTTTTCCTTGTGGGATTTCAGAAAAAATCATACTTTCAGAATGGATTGTAAATAATCAGAGTATTTTTGAGCTTCCTGATTCAATCAGTTTTGAAGAAGGTTCAATGATTGAACCCCTTGCTTGTTGTATTCGAGGGTGGAAGAAAATATCATTCGTAAAAGGTGATTCAGTATTAATATTTGGGATTGGTCCTATCGGTATTCTTCATGCTATGTTAGCTAAAATTTATGGGGCTTCCACAATTTATTGTATAGACATAAATCAAAATAGGGTTGACTTTTGTAAAAAAATGAATCTAGGAATATGCATCAATGGAAGAATATCAGAAATTGACAGTCTATTTGATTTGAATGATAGGTTTTCTCCAGATTTAATCATTATTGCTACATCTGATATGAGTGTTTTAAATAAATCAGTTGATCTCATAAGAAAAGGAGGAACCATCTTAATTTTTGGGGAACCTGAAAAAGAAATTAAAGTAAATGTAGATATTAATAAAATTTACTCAAAAGAAGTCAAAATTAAAACAACATACGCTGCTACTAATGAGGAAATACATGAAGCGTTAGTTATGATAACACATATGGACATTGATGTTAATAAAATAATAACACACAGATATAGTATATCAGAATCTAAGGATGCCTTTAAAAAAGTACATGATAGAAAAGATGTAATAAAAGCTATCATAATAAATAAGTGATGATCTAAGTAAATCCATATAACAAAATAAAATATAAAATGATCTTATTTAATCTTCTTCTACTTTTATTCCATTCCAAAAAGCCACATAATTTTTTATATGTCTAGCTTTGTCTAAAGGTTCTGGATAATACCATGCTGAATCTGGATTAAGTTCATCTTCGATCTTTATTGTATAATAGCTTGCAATTCCTTTCCAACCGCATCTTGTATGCATGCTACTATCTTTAAAAAATTGTCTTTTAATAGATTCAGGAGGGAAGTAATGGTTTCCTTCGATTACTACCGTCGAATTACTTTCTGCCAAAATTACATCGTTCCAAATTGCTTTCATATTTAATTTTAAGATTATTCTACTTTAAAACATTGCTACACTAAACCTTTACTATATAGCATATCTTGATAGATGAATTACATGTCCAATTAATCATAATTAATTAATTAATTGATTAATTAATAAGAAATTAATTTCATAAGATTTCTGTATATTTTATGATTTCTCTATGGTTTTTTTTAATGCTTCATTCATTGTTTTAAAACTTTCAATAATATCATCTTCCATTTTTTGGGTAGTAAAGTTGACCCCGATTCCTGAAAATATTTCCTTATTTACAAAATTGACCTTATTTTCAGAAAGTTTTTCAATTAAAAAAATTCTTTCACCTGAAAATATTTGTGGTAGAAGGAATGTACCTTTCCATCTTAATTCGTAGTTAGGAGTGATTTTAATAACTTTTGGGTGATATACTCTATTCTTTCCTCCTATCGTTTGTAGATGGATTTCTAATTTATTTCCAATTTCAGCTTCTCCATTAATTTTTTGAAGTATAGGATTCCATTGATAATAATTTTTAAAATCGGTAATTACCTTCCATATTTTTGCAGGGGTTGAATTGATCTCTATTTCAGTAACAAGTTCTTTCAATATTAAATTAATATAAGCATAGCTTTTAAGATTTACTTGCATTTCAATTTCAAGCAAACAATTTATTATATTAATTATTTTTATGAAGATACAATAACAATAAGGCATTTACTATTGAAGATGCTACAGAACTTCCTCCTTTTCGGCCTATATTAGTGATATGAGGGATACCGCTTTTAGAGAGTTCTATTTTTGATTCGAGTGCGGAAACAAAGCCTACAGGCACACCAATTATTAAAGATGGAATTGTTATCTTCTCATTAATCATTTTAATGACTTCATTTAGTGCAGTTGGTGCATTCCCTATTACAATTATTCCTCCATTCATCTCTTTTGCCAAGTTACGCATAGAGGTTTCTGCCCGTGTTTTATTAAGTCTCTTAGATTCATCGATGATATTACTATCAGAGATGTTACAAAGACACTTTAAGTCAAGTTTAGTGAGTGAGTTTCGTGATATTCCTGCTCTGACCATTTCTACATCAGTAATGATATTACATTTAGTTTCGATTGCTTGAAATCCTGAGGTAATAGCCTCATTGTTAAACAAAAGTTTTTGTTGGCGAGCAAAGTCAAAATCTGCAGTAGCATGAATTACTCGTCTAACAATACTCCATTCCAATTCATTTTTGTACCTATATTTACCAATTTCATTCTCTATTATGTCAAAGCTAGATTTTTCAATATCAAAGGATTTAAGAGACATAGATCTATTGCTAGGATTCTCAGTGATTTCTTTCTTAAACAACCTTTTTTTCAACTTCGTTTGCTCGGTGCAAAATAAGATTTACCATTTTATCATCAACTCCAATATGATCTGCAATAAAAATATTAGAAAAAGAATGGCCTTTTAATGCATTTTTAAGTTCGTTAATTACATCTTGTTTAATATGTATACCTTTATGTAAAAAATAAGGCATTATTAAGAGAATTCTTGGATTTTTTTTGATAATACAGTTAATACCGTCTTGTATAGTTGGTCGTGCTAATTCTAGAAAACAATAATCAACATTTCTATAAGAGTGTTTTATAGCATTAATGGTAAAAATAAAAGCCTCTGTTGCTCTTCTATCTGAGCTTCCATGACCAATAACCAGAACATCGCACTCGTTATCTTTAATTTGAATATCATTATCGGACTTTAATTTTGTTAATCTATCCATTATTACGAATTTAAGAACTTCTGAATAACAAAGAGGTTTTGTAATAACTAATTTGATTCCTTTCTCTTTAGAAATTGCTGCAGTTTTCCGAACGGCATCTTTCAATTTCATTCCAGGATAAAGAAAATAAGGCATAACCGTTATCAAATCTACATTTTCCTGGATACAATTTCTAATTCCTTCTTCAATATAGGGAGGTATCACTTCCAGAAAACAGAAATTTGAATATATATATCCTCCTTTTTCTTTAGCATCATTCGCTATTTTAAATAGTTCATCTTGCACTTCCAATTCTCGGCTTCCTCTATCTATAATCAAAAGGGCCTTTCTCATGCAAAATTCACCCTACATACTGCTATCGTTAAATTAGGAGGAAATTTTTGTTTTGGGATAATTAATGTACCTCGCGAATGTAATATTGATGATGCTTCAGAAACACTAGTAATTCCCTCAAATTTCTTAACTGTATCAGAAGGATTAGGGACCGAAATTTTCTCAAGTTCTTCTTTTTCAAAAAGAAAGAGAGGAATTTGAAGCTCTTTAGAGAATTCATCCAATCCCTTGACCCGGATTTTCTTTTTAATAGAAGAAAGACTTTTGATTGATGCAAAGCTCAAACCATTTTTCTCGAAAATAGCCTTAACCCCATTTAGAATATCATCCTTTGAAGTATCCCAATGTATGCCTATACCAATTACTAAAGTTTTAGGTCTATATATTACTGATTTCGAAAGAATTACATTATCTGTAATTATTTTATCGGAGATAATTATCCCTCCTTTATATAAATTATCTTTGATATTTTCAAGATCTTTGACCATAACAACATTGGATGGAAGGTTCTCTTTGTCCCACCATGTACGCTCACCTACATCTTGGAAGATTGCTATTTTTTCTTCATTAACCATATGTGCACTTACTTTCGTAACATTCTCATAGTTATCTATAATCCAACCTAATTCGTTACCAATTAAATCTACACTAATGGTTTTATTTACATCGGCAGCAGTAGTTATTACAGGTATTGACTTTAAAGAATCAGCAATATATCTGGATAAAGCATTGGCTCCACCTAAATGTCCAGAAAGAGCACTAATAACAAACGTTGCTTTATCATCGATAACTAAAATAGCAGGGTCAGTTTTCTTATCCTTCAGAAGATTAGAAATTAATCTTACTACCGCCCCTAAAGAAAAAATACAAATTAAAGCATCATACGAATTAAAAAGATCTGAGATTTTTTTTTGAGTAGGTTCTTTAAACCAAATAATAGTAGAATCCTCATTATAAAATTTGTTAGGAACATATATCTCGGCATTAGTAATGTATTTTTTGATAACTCCAGCTATTGTTATACCGTTTTTTGTTATGGCGATAACTGCAATTTTATCCTTCAACTCTTTTGGTTATTAATTAGTCAAAATTAATTCTTTGCATATTTTAATAAATAAATTTCTGATTAACTAATAATATATCCTCAATCTTTAAAACATAATAAATAAATCTTGGATAGAAAATATCTGTTTAAGTATTTATATTTAAAAAATTAATTATCATGGATATTTGCCTAATACTTTCCCGTCAAAACCAAACATAACAACCTCAATTTCCATTAATTTATTTGAATGATTATACATTTCTAGATAAACTCTTTCGCACAGTAAATCGAAAAAATTTTCGACATTGTTTTGAATTATTATTTCAGATACATGTCTTGCGGTATTGGCTTTCCTTATGTCGTTAATGATATTTTTTGAAGTTGTACACAAAGATGCTAAATTAGCCATATAATCCATACTAACATGGGAACCCCGTACATGAGTTTGTTTTATTCCCATAGCCATTTTAGTCAACTTTCCGATAAATCCAGCTATAATAATTTTTTTTATGTTTCTATTTGAACACTGTTTAATTGAATATCCAGAGAAATCACCCATTTGAACAAATGCAAAATCGGGAAGATATTTGTGAAGATTTTTAATATAATCTTCACTTCTTCCACCCGTTGTCAATACCACTACATCTGTGCCGAGTGATATGGCAACATCTAAACTTTGTCTAATAGATGCTGCAAATGAAGCGGTAGAATAAGGAAATACTATTCCTGTCGTTCCTAAAATTGAAATTCCTCCTATTATACCTAATCTTGGATTATCTGTTTTTTTTGCTAATTCGATGCCGTCTGGCACAGAAATAATAACCTTAATGCCTTTGTGTGTGAGTATAGCTTTTGCTGAATCGAAAATCATTTGTTCTATCATTTTTTTTGGAACAGGATTAATTGCAGCACGACCTATTTCCAATCCAAGTCCTGGACGAGTAACCCGTCCTACTCCTAGTCCGCCGTCTATCTCAACGCGACCTTTTTCAGTGGTCAAAGATACGGTAGAGCATATTTCAGCTCCATGTGTTACGTCAGGATCATCACCAGCATCTTTTATTACTGCACTAGTTACTGATTGTGTACTTGGAGAATATCTTGTCCATGCAATTTTTAGTTTTACAATTTTACCTTTTGGGAGGGCAATTTCTATTGTATTATATATTTGGGATGAAATTAGTGCTAATAACGCTGCTTTAGTCGCCGCAGTAGCAGAAGAACCTGTTGTAAATCCCGTTCTTAAGAGTCCTTTTCTACGTTTTTCTATGATTTCTAATGAAAGCTCTGCTTCTCCTTCGATTTCTGCCAATTTAAGATCCTCATCCTCAGCGGTACTTTTATCGACTTTCAGATTAGATTCATTACTCATATTATCTCCTCGGATTGCTAACATTATTTTATATTTATGCTATAAATTTTGTCTATTTAAAATATTACAGTAATTTACTAATAATAAAGTATGCAATTATATTCTAACAAAAGAAACAAATTTGAAATCTTTATATAAAGATGATGAAATTTCACAGATAATTAAGATATTGTGAAAAGAATTGCCTTCACTAAAAGATTCTGCACGTGTAGTAAAACAATTAGAGACCCTGGAATATAGAGTTCTGAAAGTATTTGTTTCTTCTATTAAACATCATGAAATTATAAATAATCATAACATTCTTTCTTATTCGAATTTACATAAAGATCGAGTGGAGTATGCGCTAGAAAATTTATTAAAATTAAAATTAATATTTAAAACAGAAAAAGGTTTTAAATTACTTACAGCAGGGTTAGACGTATTTGCTTTGAAACTCTTGGTGGAGTCAGGAATAATAATAGGAATTGGCAATTCATTGGGAATTGGCAAAGAATCTGATGTAGTAGAAGCTATATCAGAAATTCACCAACGAAGAGCTGTTAAATTCTTTAGAATAGGTAGAATAAGTTTTACAGATACTAAGCGAAAAAGGTCTCTTGAAAAAAATAAAAATGTCAACAACTGGTTATTAATAAATATCGAAGCAGCTAAAAGAGAATATGATTTTTTAATCAAATTAAAATCGACCAAAATGAATATTGCTACACCTTACTTCAGATCTATGCATTCCATAGTAATGGATAGGATAAATGGATTACGTTTAATAGAAATTAGAAATTTACATAATCCTAAAGAAATTTTTTATAAAGTATTCGAACAAATACGACTCGCGTATAACGAAAATATCATTAATGGCGATTTAAGTGAATATAATATTCTTTTGGACGAAAATAATGATATTTTGATAATCGACTGGCCTCAAGCAGTTACTTTAGACCATCCAAATGCAGAATTCCTTATTCGAAGAGATTTACATAATGTAATACGATATTTTAGACGAAAATTTGACTTAAGCATAGATGAAGATTTATATTATAATAGTTTGGTCAAAAAATAATAATTAAATCTCTACAGTCTTACATTCTTCTAACTTAATGTAAAAAATATTAAACCTATTATTTTAACAAATGCGTTCTATCAGTTTTTTCCCAAGAAAATGAGGGATCGTTCCTCCCAAAATGACCATAGGCAGCAGTTTTTTTATATATAGGTCTTTTTAATGATAACGTGTCTATTATTTTCGAGGGACGCATATCGAAGGTCTTTTTTACCCTATTTACAATTTGCTCTTCTTCAATTCTACCTGTGCCAAATGTATCAACCATAACTGAAACAGGTTCAGCCACTCCGATAGCATATGCGATTTGTACTTCACATTTTCGAGCTAACTCTGCGGCCACAATATTTTTTGCAATATATCTTGCCATATAGCATGCAGAGCGATCTACCTTTGAAGGATCTTTGCCAGAAAAAGCCCCTCCTCCATGACGCCCCATACCACCATATGTATCTATAATTATCTTTCTTCCTGTAAGACCAGTATCTGCCGAAGGACCTCCTAAGACAAACCTTCCTGTTGGATTAATGATAAATCTGGTTTGACTATTAATCCATTCAGCACAGGTGGGTCTGATAACCTTGTTGATTATTTCCTCCCGTAACTGACCTAGTTCTATTTCAGGAGAATGTTGAGTAGAGAGAACTACTGTATCAATTCGTTTAGGAATACAATCTTCATATACTACAGAAACCTGAGATTTTCCATCTGGCCTTACCCAATCTAATTCTTTTCTTTTCCTCACCTCACTTAATTTCATACAAAGTTTGTGAGCCATGATTATTGGTAACGGCATAAGTTCTGGAGTTTCTTCGGTAGCATAGCCAAAAACCAATCCTTGATCCCCTGCACCTTGATCTTTTAATTCCGTCGGACTTACTCCAAGAGAAATATCATCACTTTGTTCATGGATAGACGTAAAAACTGCACAGGTATTACAGTCAAATCCAAAATCTGCTCGAGTATAACCTATCTCCCTTATAGTATTTCTAACTACTTTTTGGATATCTACAGAACAATTAGATGTAACCTCTCCTGCAACAAAAACAGTTCCCGTAGTCGTTAATGATTCAATTGCTACTCTAGAATTAATATCACATGACAAAAATTCATCTAGTAGCGAATCAGAAATTTGATCACATATTTTATCGGGGTGACCCTCTGTTACACTTTCAGAGCTAAATAAATATTTAGAAACCATTTCTTAAAGGCTATAACCTGAAATTAAAAATCTTTTATTAATCTTATAAAAAGTACATTATTTCCCCGAATAACAACCTTTCCATAATTTGCCAGCAAGTCTGAACCCAGATATTCCTCAGCATTAACCAGAATAAGATTCATGTAAGAATCTACATTACTCATGACTCCTTTGTATTCAATTTCACTTTTTAATCTCACTGCTACCCGCTGGTTAAGAGATTTCTGCAATAAAGTTAATGGTCTCTTTGGTTGTTGAGAACTAGAATTAGCTGACAATGTCAATATATCACTTTGCAATTCATTTTCACATATAGCAGAATAAAAAGGTTCCTTTATGGTTAAATAATTATAACAATAATTTTTAATATTCTTTGTTGAGTTTTATTTCTACAGGGTCTTCCAATCTAGATAGATTTCTTCGTGGAGGAATTCGTACAGGAATCATAACTAATATCTTTGGAGAAAGTGGTTCAGGCAAATCTCAATTTTGTTTTAGTATTTGTGCAAATGCGCTTAAAAAGTACAAAGATGTGAAATTAATTTTTATCGATACCTCCGGCAATTTTAGACCAGAAAGAATTCTTGATATAACGGATGACCATAATCTAGATAAAATACTCTATAATATACATTACATAAGACCATATTCTATTAAAGATCAATTTGAAGCAATTAAAAAAATTTATGAGATAAAACCAAAATTAGTAATTATTGATACTCTTACTTCCCTCATATCTCTAGAGACCAAAAACATATCTCGGCATTTAATTTTGATGAAATTTTTACACGAATTAGCACATAATGCAATAAATAATAATTGTGCTATAGTGACGACTAATATGGTTAGAAATATAATATACGAAAATGGTGTTTACAAAACCATAAACAACACTGAAGTACATAAAAAAAATATAAAATTGCAACGAGAGTTTATGGGAAAATCTGTATCTCTTTCGATTCATCTTAAATTAAAATTCGAGATTTTAAGTATATCCAATAATATCTACAAGGTCTCCTTTCTTCAACCCTTCATGAATGATAGTACGGTATTTAGGATAACTAAGGAAGGCATATTATAAAAAATAT
>JAATVK010000253.1 GCA_014523485.1 Nitrososphaerales archaeon TH5894 | reverse complement strand
TATATTTGTAAACCTTTATACAAATTCCAGAATTTATCACCAACATAATGCATATTATTAATTATATGCCCCTTAGATAACTTAATGGCTTTTTCACTATCATAAAGTGAGGTACCTACGGCTAGTGGTTTTTGATGCTCCTTATCTTTTACAATCACAATTTTATCTTTTGAAAATGATTCAAATTTTAGAATGCCAGGGCGTGTAATATTTGCACCATTACAGATGTATTTTACCGCTCCCATATCTATGATAACATAAGGAAATAATTCAACTAAATTATTGTTTCCCAAATACGGAAGTATTATTTCGTTAATTTGAACAGCACTAAAATTATCTTCATGAATTAATAATTTTCTATCCTTTTCAATTTCGTAAGCTTTTATATTTTTAAATTTTGGAATAGTTTTGTCTGGCCAATTTGTATGTAGTTTTTCTAAGGTCATAGAAGTTTCTCTTTTAGACAACATATTGATTTTCAAACTATATCTTTATACATTGAATGATAATTTATCTTTAATTTCATTTTACTAAGAAAAGCAGGAAGCAGGAACATTCAAAATAAAATGTTTATGGTTTTCTTTTTTTCAAGGGTGGATATTCGCAACCCATTGGCCCACAATATTTCCCAACATATACTGCTTTAGGACGATATAAAGCCGGTTTTGGTGCTGCTTCTGCAAATTTTTCTTCAATGATATGCGCTGCCCATCCAGAAATTCTTGAGATTGCAAAAATAGGAGTATTAAGATCAACTGGAAAACCCATACAATAATAAAGAGATGCACTATAAAGATCTACGTTAGGGTATATCGGTTGTTTTCTGATATCTGTGATATATTTTTTTGTATATTGTTCTACTTGTCGAGTAATTTCATACCATCTGTGATTCTCATTTTTACATATAGATTTTGCTAGTCGTTCTAGAATGTCTGCCCGAGGATCTGTTGTACGATAAACTGCATGTCCCATTCCCATAATTCTTTTGCCCTCGTTTAATTTATCTTGTATCCATTTTTCGATATTTTTTGAATTGTGAATATCTAAAAGCATTTTCATTACCTCTACGTTAGCTCCTCCGTGTAATTCACCTGATAAGGCTCCTATAGCACCACAAATACATGAATACATATGAGCACGAGTAGAAGCAATCTCTCTAGCTGCAAAAGTGGACGCATTAAAGCTATGTTCGGCATGTAAAATCAAACAAATATCAAAAACTTTTTCTTCTTCAAATGTAGGTTTTCGCCCGAACACCATGTATAGAAAATTTGCAGAATGTTTAAGTTCCTCGTCTGGTTCAATAATCTCTAGCCCGTTTCTTATTCTATTCCATGCACTCACTATCGAAGGAATTTTCGATATTAGAGATATTGCCCTTTTTATATTGTCTTCTTTAGTATCAGAATAGATACTTTCATCAAAATCTGCTAGAGAGGGAACAGCTGATTGTAGAACATCCATCGAACGAGCTGTTTTTGGTCTATTTTCTAAATTGGTAATTAATGACTGTGGTAATTTTCTTGATTGTTTTAGTTTATAGGAAAATTCATCTAATTGGGTTTTGTCAGGGAGTTCTCCGAACAATAAAAGATATGATGTTTCTTCAAAAGTAGAATGATTTACTAAATCAAGAATATCATATCCTCTATAAATTAATTTACCGTTTTCTCCATCAATAGATGAAATTTTTGTATCTGCTACTTCAATATTTCGTAAACCTATATTTCTTGCATCCAAATTTATACATCATTCTCTTTGAAATTTCTATATTAAAAGATGCTTAAGATAGCAATGATTAGTCATCGGATCTAAGTAATTATACCTTTAGAGATTCTTCATTTTTTCCTCTATTACTTATTGTAAGAATATCGATCCCATCCCCACTTGATGCATCCCTTTGAATAGCAGCTCTAATAGATTTAATAGCGAGGGATTTGGCATCATCTTCATTCATTTGTGAGTTATATTGGGCATCCAATATACCTAAAGCCATTTCGGCACCACTTCCTACCGAGGCATATTCATCAGGTAGTAGCGATCCAAGTGGATCTAGAGTATATATACGAGGTTTATCATCATACCCTCCGACTATAACTTGAGTCAACAAAGGAAAGTATCGTCTTTCAAACATAATTACAGACATTAGTTTAGCTACTGAATTTGTTGGAACTTTACGTCTTATTTCCATTTTACGGATTTTTGATAAAGCAGCAACCTGTCGAGCAAGTACATTCATATCGGCAACCATACCCGCACAAGCTGCTCCTACATTCTCAGTCAAAACAAAAGTTTTTTTAGTATTTTTATTAACAAGGAAGTTCCCAAAAGAAACTCGTTGTTCAGATGCCAATAAAACACCATTATTAAAAGAAATTCCTACGGCTGTTGCGCCAGGAAAATATTGGTACGCCATTTGAGGTATATGAAAGAAGAGCCAGATTTAGTCTTTTCTATTAAAATTAATGAGTATTCTTATTTTTTTCTACTATGAAGATTATGGATCTTAATTGCTTCCCCAATTAGACGGTTTTGTAATTCTAAAGCATCTTTTCCTTCTGGATGTTTCTCCTCCGCTATAGCTTCCGCGACTAATCTAATAATGTGTCTCAATAGAAATTCATCACCTCTTTCTGATTCTGCTTTGTATGCTGAATTAGCTTTATTTACAAAAACTACATTTTCATTAGTAAATCCATATCTTGAATCACTTTCGTCCTCATAAGGTATTACTTTGTACCCAATGTTCTTTAATGCGAAGGTTCGTTTAAGAGTTTTTATTTTTTTTATCTGCATTTTATCTAGAGTACTAGACGTTTGGAAATTAGGAAAATTTTGTGTCCTTTCATTAGGGTTGTAATAATGAGGTTCACTCTCGCTATGGATAGTCTGATGGTCTAGTATACTAGTATGAGTCTGTTCTTTGTTTTTGGAGATTTGAACAGATGAATTTTCATAACCCTCGAGTGGTGAAGATTTATTATCTTGATTCTTGGATTTTGAAATAGATGAGTTTACCGATAATCTATCTTCGTTCGTGACAGTTACGTTATCTTCCACTGTTTCATATTCCTCTTCTTCTACTTCTACAGACTCCAAATTCTCAATGACTGCTTGACCAAGTACTTTATCTATTTCACGATATATTCGTGACTCTTCCTTGGTTATTAATACATCTTCATATTCAGTCAATTTGGGTATGACTTCATCAACAATAAATTGTTTGACATACTTGTTGAAATTATAATAAGCATTGTCCTCTATTAATGCAGATTTATCTGCAAATCTGGAAGTTAAAGCATCGCATCTTAATAATCCTGTTATTCGATTAAGCTTAGCATCAAATCCAAAATTAGTTCTTATAACAATATGATTCCCGATCATTACCCCTATCCCTTTCTCCTCTTCTGTTAATGGACGTCTTGCAACTACTATTTCACCACTAATTTGGCCATTATCAAGATTTACTGGGATACGGTAGCCTTGGATCTCTTGGGCGTTTACTTTATCGAAATTATGCAGATCCCATTCATTGAAACTACTCGACTGTTTAATAAATATTTGAAAGAGGGGTTGTCTAAGTATAGCTAATTTACGTATTTCCTTATATAATTTCTGAGGGTCAATACTCATCTTTGCATTACTTAATGTTAATTCTGTTCCGTTTCTACCAAGTGGTTTTTCTTTAATCTCATTTAGTAAAGAATTGCCAGAAAATAATTGATTTAAGGAGTTTTCATCTATAACAAGACTTTTGCTATAATTATTTTTTTTCGTTTTAATTTTCATGCTTTCAAATGATGTAAGAAAAGATAGTCTTCCTGTTCCATATCGCCCTGTCCGACTTCTTTTTAATTTTGGAGAAATGGATTCTATTTTTTTATGTGGTGATCCCAATAGTAAGAATTTTTCAATTCCTTCTTCGTCCATACCTGCATCATCTTCTATTATTATAGACCCATTATTGAAAATGGTAATTAATACCTGGGTAGCATCTTCATCAAATGCATTTTCTATCAGTTCTTTAACTATCTCATATGGTGAAACCCATGTCTTTGTCGCAAATTCCTTAAAAAACGATGGATGAACTTTTAATTGTATTGACATAATATAATAGTAAAATGACTTTCTTGCCTTTATTTATTGTGTTCGTCTATATCCAAAAGAATATTATTCCCTGTAAAAATTGATAAAAAATTAGGAACTTTATTGAGGGACATAGCCTTTCATTTTTAAGGCTTCGCTTAAACCAGATACATTTGCTTTTGCAGTATTTATTATTATTTCGGCAGTATCCTTGGAAACATATCCAGCTTTTAAAGCTACATTAAGTGATTTTTGATATGCTAAAGATATAATAGAGGATATCGTTTCCGGTGCAAAATAATTTAGTTCTATGGCAAGGTTCAAAGCGGACGAATATGATATTTGTAATTCTTTCACATATTCTTTAACGTCAAGCTGTAAGTCTTTTTCTCTAAATTGTAGACCTTCTGAAATTGCATAGTTAACTAGCACTCCCGCCTCAATTGGTTTTATGTCTAATTTAGAAATTAGAGATGCAAGTTTTTGAGATATAACCTCTCCAGATTTCGCGACTACTGTATCTTTTGTTACAGCAATACTGCCTTGATCAATTTTAGTTTGAACTTTTGCTTCTTTAAACTCTGAGAGGACTGGGCCTGGAGGAATTCCAGTATTACCTGCAGGTACTATAATATCGTTTGGTGCAATATCTCCCCCTTTGGCTGGTAAAAAAACTTTATTTTCACTGAAAATCAGGTTAAGCTTGAAAGGACTTAAATTAGTAAACATCAATGCACATTGACCTTCTAACTCTTTGCTTAAATCTTCAATTCCTGAAATATTACTTACTTTTTCAAAAGCTCTCTGGGCAATTTTATTTTTAATTATTTTAATAAGGATTTCACCGTGAAACTTTTTCCTTAGTGTCATTAATTGTGTAGCCCTGACCTTATACATTTTTGATAATGCTATAACGTTATATTTTTTTGGAAGCTCTTGTAATTCTTGATACATAATTTGCTTCTTTTGCGGATATTTCTTAATTATTTGATCTGAACTCATAATCTAGCTACCCTTTGTTTTGTTAGATAATGATGACAAACTTATACTATTACCCATTGTAAATTTGACTGAAGTATTACGAATGTTTTTATCACCTTGAGGCAATTTTTTTTCTAAAAGAGACAATATAGTATTTGCATTTTCAATAAGTTTTTGATCATCCATTTTTTCATCTCCTATTTTAGTAGAGATATTTAGTTGATTTCGACTTCTAATCCTTACCGAACCTCTTAACCTATTCAATATACTTTCTATTGGTGCACCATATGGTATAGGTGTGGGCATTTTACCCTTAGGACCGAGAAATTGACCGAGAGAACGACCAACTGTAGCCATTAACGAAGTATCCGATAAAAAGAAATCATAAGCCTTGGCTAACTTTTTAGCTTCTTTTTTATTAGTACCAAGTCTATCAAGTTCATCAAGTTCTATAATTTTATCTGCTTCTGCTCTCCGAGCTCTTGAGCCCATTTCACCTGATGCTACTACACACACCGTGGCTTGGCGGGTTGGTTGATTGGGTAAAGGTACCACTTCATTGAAACTAAATCCTTTTTTTATATCAATATCTTTTAATATAATGGTAAGATCTACTGATTGATCAAAGTTTCGCTTTTTATAATCTTTTCGAGCGTGCTTTATAAGATCTTTAAGTTCAACATCACTTATCATGGTAAATGTAAGAAGATAGATTAATCAGCCATTTAAAATCGTTTAGAATAACGTAATAAGTTTTGGTAGTCTAAAAGTATAACATCGATTGATTTTTTTTGTATGAAAAGCAATTGAACTTAAAAAATTTATATATCCAAATGTAAAACCTTTTTTTGTATATGGCGGAAAAAATGACTGCTCTTTGGTTAATCTTGCTGACTATGATTACTGTTATCTCAGTTCCAGTACTCTTGGTAATTTTAACCGCACCTCAGCCTACTCAATTCATTATTGTTATTGATGAAAAATTCTTAGACCTTCAACCATATAATGTGATCACTAAATTCCCATTGATCTAGAGTTGATGGATTAATGGGACAAATTTTATTTTTTGTAAAATCTTATTGGGTAAAGATATTTCAACAAAATGGCTATAATAAAAAAACAATAATAATTTATCCTAATTTTTAATCCAAAAATGGCCGAAAATAATCTTTTTACTATGCTTTTTTGGTTGGGAGAACTCACTCTTGCCAGTTGGATACTATCCTATGGGGCGGAACATCTTTCTGAAAAATTTGGTGCTAAATTCGTAGGCAGAGTCCTATTAAGTATAGCAACTACGTTGCCAGAAATCGCTATAGTTATTTATGCTGCAGCGCAAGGGTCATTTGGTATCGCTATTGGTTCTGGACTAGGAAGTAACTTGTTGATGATGACATTAGGTTTAGCGATTATGTTAATTATAGCAACTACAAGATTATCAAAGGCACCTCTTAAACAAATTGATGTGAGTACTTTTAAAAATGATATGATTTTTTTGATCCTAGCTGCAATTATTAGCTTTGTGTTATTTCTCGATGGATTTAATTATATTGATGGATTCATATTTATGGGTTTATTTGCAGGGTATATAGTTTTATCCCTTTATGAAATGAGGGTAGAAAATAAATATAAAGTCTCGAATGAAAATATCGGTAAGGACACCAATAACAACAATAAGGAATTAATAGTTGAGCACAGTAATTCAAATGATACTAACGATGATAAAAAGAAATTTATCAAAGCAATAGTAACTTTTTTACTTGGTGCTATAGGAATCCTTTTTGGTGCAGAACCATTTATTCATTCTTTAGAGGGGCTTTCTGTAGAATTTGGAATATCCGCTGTAGTACTGGCCGTAATCATTAGTCCAATTGCAGGAGAAATGCCTGAAAAGATTTCGATGATGATATTGGCGAGAAAAGGGGCTGCAGGAGCGTCCATAGCTATTGCAAATGTATTAGGTTCTAAAATCCTCAATAATACATTATTATTAGCAGTAGCAGTTTTTGCAGCAATGTATTCATTTGGATTTCATAAAGTAATTGAAATTACAGAGATTTTATATTATCAAATTATTCTGGTGACAATTGTCACAATAGTAGCTGTTCTTCCGATGTTTAGAAAAAAGATAGGATTAAGATTTGGTATGGTTCTTTTGTTTATGTATATCATATGTATATTTATACAATTTCTATTCCCACAAAATATGCATTAAAAATCTTAGTGCTATAACAACAAACAAAGCATTCTAATTTTAATATTTTAATTTACCATATCAGGTCTACAATTTTTAATACTAAAGAGACATTCGTCACATAAAAAAAATCTAGCATAGTCAATTGGTATACATGTTTTAAGTGAGTTGCGTATTAGGCAACTTTTAAGATTTTAAAATCTAATTTGTTATCAAGTCATCTAAACAGTCATAAACTGTTAAGGAAAAGTCAAAAATAAAGAATAAAAAATTTATCCAAATAATGAGGATAATCCTTCGAGGGCCTCTTCTTCCTTCTTTTCGCTTTTTTCTTCTTCTGACGTTTCCTTTGTTGTAGCTGTCTCAGGTGCAGTAGCTCCGGTAGCTGAAGTTGCTGCAGCAGCTGGTGTTGCCATAGTCATTGGGGCAGCCTTTAAAGCCGCTTCAATATCTACATCTCCCAATGCAGCGACAAGAGCCTTTATTCTAACAGCATCAGGTTCAGAACCAGTTGCTTTAATTACATTAGTAAGATTATCTTCAGTAATATCTTGTTTCAATTTATGTAATAATAATGCGGCATACACGTATTCCATTAGTTATCAAAAACGAATTATTATAAAACCATAATATAAAACTTTCAACTTGTTATAAAATCTTTGCACTTCTAGCTACAGCATAGACATGTTCTTTTAAATCTTTATCATACAGAGAGTTCATTTTCTCCATTAGAATAGCACGATAATGCTGTTTTTCTTCGTCAGATTGAGAATAAATAACATCTGCAAACAGATCTGCGATATTTTCTTTTATCCAGCCTTCCAAAACAAAAAATCTTTTTTCGTTAATCCAATTTACTTTATTTATACTTTGATCTATATTACCATAAAAATTTCCTGTTTCAATTCTATCAATTAGAATAAAAATACAGTTATTGGGATCGGGATCATTTAATACCTCTTGAGATCTTTTTCCTAGTATTCCTTTTTGTCTCTTTGAGATAAGTCCTAATGGTTTTATATAAGATCCTAATATTGAAAGCAAATTATTATTAACGAATTGAACTCGTCCTAAAATGATTCGTTTGAATTCTCTTTCAGGTTCTACTGCAAAAACATAATCTCCAGCCTTGATCTTACCAAGTCCAAACATTATTCGAACTTAAAAGCTAAATTATATATTATTTACTATAATGCTATCTAGTTTACAAATAATACCAAATATTATAATATATCATAATGACATTGAAAAAATTAATAAAAAATAAGGAAAATTTTAAATTAAATATTTAATATTTAATTACATTTATTAATCCAACTTTATAACCGTATTCCGGATATAACTTGCAAAGGTTTGATGAACTCGATATGAAAATATTGACAGAGCTAACCCGTGATGCTAGTATCTCGGTTCCTCAGTTAAGTAAAAATTTGAATATAAATTCGTCGGTTCTATACAGTAGAATAAAACGTCTTTCCAAAAGAAACTTAATTAAAAAATTTACTATCATGGTTAATGAAAATATGCTTGGTCTCAATATAAAAGCAACAGTAGGGATAAATCGTGATCCAAAAAGAAAGGATCACATTCACAAAGAACTACTCAATATTGCCGAAGTCAGGTCCCTATCAGAAGTTACAGGTAGGTTTGACATGATTGTAAATGTTAATGCTAGTACATTAGAAGAATTACATAATATTGTAATTGAGAGAATTGGTAAAATTGAAGGTATCCAAAATACTGAAACTTTCGTTGAAATGCAAAGAACCGAAAAAGATCCAGATTATTCTGAGCAGGTATATTAATTTGACCTAAATTTTAGAAGTATTTAAAAAATTTATTTTATACAGATAAATTCAAATACTGTGTATATAGTAGTAAAAAATAATAATATTATGAAAATACTAAATATAATTTCTTATTTAAGAAGGAGGCTTCTTGATATGTATCAAACACTATTATTAGCTAAAAAAACATCTAAAGATGATTATACAACACATATGAGATTTGTATTACTGGGTATGGGAGTAGTAGGTGCGATGGGATTCACCATTAAGTTAATAGGTGAGTTCTTAAGTTCTAAATGAAGAGAATAATTTTAAAATTATTTATAATAATAAAATAAAATTATATTTGACAAAAAATTTCTTGAAGGTCATTTACTTTCGAATTTAATTTAAAATTAGTTGCTGATGAACAAATTATTCGCATAATCTTAAGGTTTAGATAAATTTTGAATTATTATTACTGTATTATTAATACTTGTAATAAGAAAAATATTGAGGAAGATGCTATAGTAAGAATAATAACTACTTTTATTATAGCAGTTGGCGAAATAATGTATAATTAAATCATTGACAATAATAAGGAATCAAAGTAAAAAATCTTATAATATAGTTGAATGTTCTCAACATAACTATTGTTTATGATCTACATATCTTATCATTATCTTTTAAATGATATATTTTAGTAAACATTTTTTGATTATTTCTGAATAATGTATCACCGTTTGTTTATATTCTATTTTATTGTAAATACCAATACATTTGCCTTGAAATTTATCAAGACAAGTTATAAAATTTTATTCCATTCCCCTAGAGGATAAATTGTTTCAATTTGCCTAAAAAATAGAATATATAAAATAAATAAAAGCAATTTGCCCGACAAGAAGTATGTCTAAAAATTATTCTTACTAATACAATTTTAGAATGTTGATTTGGCTAATTTTTTTTTCTTTGTCCTTCTTTTTTTTAGTGCTACTCAAATAATAAAACATCAAAGCGGGCCCGGAGGGCTTCGATCCCTCGACTTCCGGCTTTCTTCTTAAACTGAATAGAAGGCAGGCGCTCTATCCATGCTGAGCTACGAGCCCTTCACAACAGAAAAAAGCTTTAGCAAATTTAAAGATTTTTACTTA
>JAATVK010000252.1 GCA_014523485.1 Nitrososphaerales archaeon TH5894 | reverse complement strand
GCTTTGACAATCCACCAGCCCACATACCGTAAATCTCCTCATTTTTTTTATTTTTTTAATTTTAATAAGTAAAAGAAAATTATTTACAAGTATTTGTAAAGAACCTATCCCTAACAGATATAGGTTATTGCTAGCCACACTTTTTTCAAATGAGTGTAATATCGATAATTATTTAATTTAGTTTGATAAATCATCGACAATGAAGGTATATTAGTAGAAGAACAGTAATAGAACAAAAGATAGATTTAGTAACAAAATCTTGTAAACCTTATCAAGCAATTGCTAAATAAATTGCTCAAAGGATTTATAAAATAAAAATCCTGAGAATGCTAACATCATTTGTGATTAGATAATTGCTAAACAAATAGAATCGTTTAGATCATCTTAATACTTGTAAAAATCATCCTCGTTAGGTAATGGCGGCAATACTAAGTTGATTGGAACTTATAACTTTAGGCAGATGAATTTTAATAAATTCCTAAATGTTTAAACAATCCTGATGAACTAGATTCAACCAGCCGAGAGAAAGCAGATTGCATGAAGAAGGTTAAAAACTTACCGAGAAAAGAAAAATCATCTTACAATTCTTGGAAAGATTTGGGACTATAGGGAAACGCAATTGGCTTAGATATTGGAATCTTAATCAAAAGAAATAAGATTTTATATACATATCGTTATTATTATTATTATTAAAACTCATTTCTTATTCTTTCGTTCCTCTTTGATCTTTTTATAAACTTGTAAATAGTGGTCATGGCATGAGTATCTTATTCTGATTTGATTATTATCCTCATTACTATCGTTGTTATCATAATTGTCTAAAATACCAGCACCTGCTTTTTTACCACAGATTTCACATAAATTATTGTGAATTTCAGAACTCATTTCTTCTCTTTATTCTTCTGTCTTTTGGTTTCTATAGCAACATCTATTACCTTCATACCTAAATCGTATTTTATAAAATCCTCTAGAAAGTTCTTTATACACTCATTAAATTTTCTCTCTTTTCTATTTTCTAACAATATATGAACTATAGATCATAATAATCGGCCTATAAAATTAGTTTCGTTTTTTGTTGATTATGATCTATTGTTTTTGGTGTATATTTAAAACAAAAATCATCATCACTAAATACACTGATATATTTTGTATAGTATATTCCTAGCACAATATTAATTTATTTGGTGAATAGTGGATTATACTCTCGAGTAGAATTTTTTCAATATATTTGCTTTATCTTCATTTACTCTCCTGTTCTTAATCATCTGCCACTTTTCAGTATAATATCTTGTAACATCTTCAATGCTATTGGTAGAGAATGCAAAAACATACTCATATTCCTTTCCCCAATTTTGTTCATAATAATAAGGGTGGTTAAAGGAAATAGGATAGTTCAAAGTTGAGTCGAGGTGTATCCATTTTTTATTTATCAAAGATTCATTCCAACAATGATCAAGAAAATCATGTACTATTCTAGTTTGAACTGACAATGAATTTAGAATAGCTCCAAAGAGGATAGACCATTCACTGCACCTGCCGATCTTTACTTCTGCAATCTTTAGTATTTTCACATATCGAGGAAATATTATGGAGGAGTCACATTTATCGCATGAATGTACTTCTGTTTTGCGGAATATCTTTGAATCACCTTCTTTTATTTGGACTCTCATCCGCCTATGACAGCTTGAACATTGAAGTTCTTTTGGCATCCATTTCATTAAGTCATTTTTGAACCAATGTAAGAGAGGAGGTAACGATTGGTGATCGAGAGATGATTTTAAAAACTTTTCTGGTACTAATTGATTGACAGAATCCAATATTGTATGGTCAGTATACTGTTCTGATATATTTTTATAAAACTTAAAATTGGCTGCAAAGGACGAAGTAAACCGATTCAGATTATTCACAAACATAAATACTTATACTACATGTATTATTTGGATTGGATAAAATTAATTGTTACTTTCATTAAAAATCAAAATGGCAGATTTTCATTAATTACTTTGAATATTTTTTTTAAAAAATTGGTTCTAACAAGTAAAATATGATTTAGTTAAGGAAAACATTAATGGCAACAAACTCAGAAAAATAAATATGATAGAAGATATTTCGACCACAAAAGATATAGTCAAAGAAGAGCAAATCAAAACCTGTGATATTTGCAATAATGAAATTAACACGATTGTATATCTAAATGTTAGTAGGAGTACCAGCAACAACAGTAGCAGGAGTAACAATAACAAAACTAAAAAATCGGAGGTTCTCACTAATAATAACGACGATCTTTCTGACAAATATTACAATATTTGCTTAAATTGTGTTGAGAAAATTACAGAATTAATGAAATATAATTATGGCTTTAATGGAAGATTAATTCAATTTTTTGAATCATTAAAATAAAAGAATTAAAAGAGATTAAAAGAAAAGGTATCTTATTCTATATTTTATAGTATGTAGAGAATTATAAATGTTATAGCAGATATTTCCTTCTGTTGATAATAGTTTTTTTAATAAGGATATAGGTAGAAAATATCTAATTTTATTAAAAATTATTAACAAGATATACTTAAACAATTAAGTGCTTATGTAAATGTATAATATATAATACCTCCAATTTACAATATAGGCATTATTATGTTTTCAATTAGTATACCGCTGATGAAAAATGACATGTAAGGGAATTTGTCAATGTCATAAAGCAATAAAGCCTCGAAATGGAGGACGCTATTTGAGAGGGCAAAAACGCTGTCAGGTGTGTGAGATCTATATCGAATGGGATGGTATATGGTGTCCATGTTGTGGTTATAGATTAGGAATCAGACCAAGAAATGGAAAATATAAATTAATATTAAGAACCTTTGAAAACCTAAAGAAAATGCCGACGAATAAAACTTGATTTAGTTTAAATATTTAACTCACATACTATTACAGTTAATATTAGTAATTTGAAAATAGAGAAAAAATATGAAGTATTACTTAAGTCATAAAACTAATTTGGCTCTATTTATTTTATGTGTGGGGGAGGGAGTTTGTGGTTATAACAATATATATCTATTGCATTTGGTTGACGACCTACAAGGACGGAAACATAAGAAAATATGTAGGTGATGAAATTACATAACTAAAAATGAGATAGGACTTGGTAGGCATCGGAAAAAAGAACATATTTTATAATAATATTATAAAAGCCTCTTTTGCTTGCGACCTATAACTTGTTAAATTTAATAATTCAGTTCTTTCTTATTTTGACTCCTTTACATGTTTTAACTTCAAAAAGGGAATTTAACATTATTTGGTTTTTATCATTAGTAATTAATTTATACTAGTCAAATATCCCTAGACTATTCATAATATTACTAGTGGCCTTCTATTTAAGTAAATTCCAAATCTGCAAGAGAGGGATTTATGTTTACAGTATTCAAATGTACCATACTTTCAGAACTTTTACTAGGAGTAATTTTACATGATTTTGTAGGTAAATTCAGTGATATCTTATACCCGTTAATATTTGTATAAAATTTGTATATGTCTAAATTCAATATTTTAATTTCGTTGCTAGGTTAGATACTCTATAAAAATAAACCTCCTAAAATAAATAAAGGCATTAAACTAATAGTAAAAATTACATATTATGCATATTTTTTTCAATTAAATAAAACAACTATGTGGCAAAATTCTAAAGCAAATAATTATTCTATATTTACATCCACAATATTCTAGTATTATGTAAACTAATGAAATTAGCATTCAACTAATAACAATAGGAATAATATATCAATTTAATTGGTAGCTATCAGCATAACTAATATTACTCCAAACGTAATCATTAGGCATTTTTTAGTTAAATTCATTGCTTTATCTAAAGCATTAGAATAATCCATAAATTGGTTCATTCCCATAACCTTTACTGTTGATTCAGTATGTAATACTTCGTATTCATAAACTTCTAATTTTTTATATGCTAGTTCTATAAGCTTATAATAATGATCTGCTATTGTTTCAAATTTGGTTATGTGACCAAATGGATAATACCCTTCTGAGGTTCTAAATCCCGAATTCTCATGAGTATCGGATGAACAAATTTCTAACATTCTTATTCCTTTTTGTTGTAAATATTTTATAATATATTCTCTTAATCCACTTTTCATATTATTAGAATCAGCCCAACCTATTACAAATCGATTATTGTTATTATTGTTATCGTTATCACCTTTGTTCACATCAATAAGGATGATAGAAAGACCACTTTTACCAAGGTCTTCTCCAAAGACTAGATGATTTTCAATATCTTTTGTATTTGACAACCCAATTTTAAAATTATATTGTGGAGATTTCTTTAAGGTTTTTAGACATGTTTTTGCTGCTACTAAAAAATCTTCATTTTCACATTTTCCAATTTTTTTTCCCATGGCATTATGACTATCTATTATAAAGGGTCGCTTGAATCCTTCATTTTTTGAATATGATTCCAATTCTTTACTTATTTCTTCTGGAATATCTTCCATACCATAAGGTGCTAAAGACAGTATTAGTATAGGAGTATTGTTTAAGATTATCCCTGTAACCGTAGCGTTGTTATTTTTTAGTTGAATAGGTATGGAGCATGTATTTCCATTACCTATGGTCTTTTGTGTATCAGATAGTGAATTTAGGTATTCTCTGAGCTCGCTCTTAGATGGAATGTTCAAGGAGTGGTCAGAAGCACTGTGGAATACCACTGCTTTTTGAGAAAAATGGTTATATATTTGATAAGGGAGATTACTTCCACCAATTTCTTTAAAAGGCCCGGGATGAATATTGGGTAAAACCAAATAAAGGTTATCATGTGTATTAGTAAATTTAACAATATATGTATCAACCAATTTATTTCTAGACTTGGATAACAATATTTTTTCTATATTTTCAACCTTGTTTTCTGTCCATGCTGAGAGAAAAGCCTGAAGAAGAGTAAAAGTACTCTGTATATTTGGCCTTCCTGCTCTATCTGCAAGTATTGTCCATCCTATACCTAATCCTATTAAAATTAAACCAAAGGAAATTGCCACAACATTGAAAAAAATTTCAACAAAAACATAAGAGGGAATAATAAATAATAGAAAAACTATAGGCTGGATTACTGCAGTTTTTATTGCTTTTACTAAATTAGCACCAAAAACTGAAGTAAATATTCCTATTCTTAGCCCAATCGCTAACATCATTCCCTCAAGCAGGTATCCATTAGGAGGAACATCTTTCTGAAAAATAATAAAAGTAAAAAATCCAAGGATCAGGATGAGTAACCATAACAAATTCGAAAAAGCTGAAACATGGAGAATTTTGGATATTTTATTAACCGGTGTTTTCCTTAACAAAAAGAGGTCTAAGAAATAACTGAAAATGAGAAAAGATATCCCAGTTATTGTAAATAGAATGAATTGCATTAAATTCAGGTTTAGATAAAAATGATCAATAACTAATATTATAGCTAAAGAACTAATTAGTGATATTACTAAAGAAATTTTATACGATGAAAAATTGATCCGAGTTAAAGCCCATCTTCTATGAATATTAGATATACTATCAGGGCCATTTTCCATCTTATGATATTAAGGTTATGCTCCTGCAACTGGAAATATGACTCTAATTAAGATCGAAATAGCAATTAACGCTCCTGTAACTCCAAGAACAATTTCAGGTTTCACTTTTACTCCTTTAGTTTCATCCTCAAAGAATCTTAGTAAACCTGCACTAGAAGCTGGTAATGGTGCGTTTTTCTTTTTGCTACTCAATTTAATTCATAAAAAATAAAACATTATTACTTAAATAGCTATCGTTTACTTATCAGGATAATGTTTAAATCACGTCTTTGTTAGACTGGGTAAGGCTTAATAAGAAGCTAAGAAAAGTATAGATAAATATAATATGGCGGTTATATGTAAAAAATGTGGATTACCTGATGATTTATGTCCTTGTGGAGAACTTGAAAAAGAAGAGACAAGAATAATAATCCGCCTTGAAACTCGGAGATTTTCTAAGACCACAACTATGATAGAAGGAATAGATCCTAAAGTAACCAATATGCATAATATTGTTAAAGAACTTAAAAGCCAATTTGCTTGTGGTGGAACTGCTAAAGATGGTTTTATAATGTTACAAGGAGATCATCGTGAAGATGTTAAAACTTATTTAGTAAAAAAAGGATTTAACCAAGAAGCAATTGAAGTACAATAATTTATCTTCTGCTTGACAAGTTATGACGAAACTTTTTATAAAAAATTTTATGGAATATTTATTCTGCTGCGTATTGGTAGGGTAATATTTATATGTTAGAATAAAACATAAATAGTACGGATTTAGTTATTAAAAAGTTTTGTGGTGAAATGAATGGTTAAAGATATATCGCTTTTTGGCGATCGGTGCCCTCGATGTGGCAAAGGTCCGATGGTTACTGACAATTCTACCGGTGAGATGTTTTGTGGAAATTGTGGGTTTGTAATTAATGAAAGAATTGAGGAAACTGGACCGGAGTGGAGAGCATTCTCCAAAGAAGAACATGAAGATAGAAGCCGTGCAGGAATTCCTACTTCTTTAGCTATGCATGATATGGGATTAGCAACTATTATAGGACCTGTGGACAAAGATGCTTCTGGTAAACCACTTTCCTCTTCAATGAAAAGTACTATTGAAAGGCTTAGAACATGGGATAGTAGAAGTCAGGTTCATGAACCAGTTGATCGTAATTTTAGGCAAGCTTTTAGTGAATTAGATAGGTTAAAAGACAAACTGGCAGTTGGAGATGCAGTAATAGAAAAGGCTGCATATATCTATCGAAAAGCATTAGAAAAAGGATTAGTAAGAGGCAGATCTATTTCTGCTCTCGTTGCAGCTGCATTATATGCTGCATGTCGTGATACAGAGACACCTAGAACTCTAAAAGATATTGCAAATGCAAGTAATATCAAGAAAAAGGATGTTGCACGTTGTTATAGACTTTTAATTCGGGAGCTTGATTTAAGAATGCCAGTTGTCGATCCAGTAAAATGTGTTGCAAGAATTGCTAGCAAAGCAGGATTGTCTGAAAAAACTAAACGTAAAGCCCTAGAAATTCTTAAAAAAGCGGAAGAAGGTAAAATTTCAGCAGGTAAAGATCCAATGGGTCTAGCAGCAGCTGCATTATACGTTGCATGCGTTATGAACGGAGAAAATAAGACACAAAAAGATGTAGCAGAGGCTGCAGGAGTTACAGAAGTAACTATTAGAAATCGTTATAAAGGATTGAAAACTCATCTCAAACTTTAACTAAGTTTTTAATCTTTATTTAAATAATAATAATAATAATAATAATAATAATCATTATTGTAAGAAAACCCATTTTATACTCAGCAGTTATTATGAATAAATTTACTAATTTCTCTATCATTCTTCTCTCTTTTTTTTTCTTGCTTCTTTTTCAATTATCTTTTGAAATTTCAAGCCAGGAAGACTCAAAAAATATCGACAATGTAAGATTTATCCATTACTTAGATGAAAATGTCGCTATTGAGGAAATAAAGTCTGGAAACTTGGATACATATTTTTTTCGTATTCCACTTGATTTGGTTTCAGATATAAAAAATGATATTAGTATCACACTATATGATAAAATTGGGGGTTCATTTGGAATTTTGTTAAATCCTTCTCCATCATCAAATAATGATACCATTAATCCCTTTGAATTTCGTGATATTAGATTTGCTATAAATTTTTTAATAAACAGAAATTTTATTTCAAATGAGCTTTTACATGGTTATGGAATTCCAATGTACGATGCTTTTGGTCTTTTCTCACCTGATTATCCTATAGTAATGGACACTGTTGAGTCATTTGGATTCCATTATGATCCAGATTATGCATTAAAACAAATTAAAAAAACTTTGCTAGCACAGGGAGCTGAATTAAAAGATGAGAAATGGTATTATAATGACAAACCTATTAAAATAAAAGTTTTAATACGAAGTGATGATCTTCAAAGAAAAGTTCTTGGAGAATTAGTTTCTTCAGAACTTGAACAATTAGGTTTTACAATTATAAAGGATTATAGTGATCTAAATAAAGCTGTTACCATCACTCAAGGATCAGACCCACAAAAATTTTTATGGCATGTATATACTGAAGCATTCGCTGGATCTACATCTTTTATTAAATATAATGATGCAGTCCTTGCTCAAATGTACTCGCCTTGGTATGCTAACATGCCAGGAAATCAAAATCCTGGATTTTGGCAATATCAGAATTCTACATTGGATAAAATAACTCAGAAATTGGTCTTCTCAAATTTTAGTTCTGAAAATGAAAGAAATACATTACTTAACGAAGCAACCAGAATGGGTATTGAAGAATCTGTACGGATTTTTTTAGTTAAGAATATCGATCCTTATGCTGTTTCTTCTTCTGTAACGGGCCTAGTAAATGACTTTGGGGCTGGAATTACAAGCAAATATTCATTACTAAACGCAAAATCTGACCGCAATAATTCTCTAAAAGTAGGAGTTAAACAAATTTATCAAGGTGCCTGGAACACGATAGGTGGATTTAGTGACGCTTATAGCATAAATATCTACTCGAATATTGCTGATAATCCTACTCTGAGACATCCATTTACAGGAGAAGTTATTTCAATGAGAAATCAAATTCTCAATTCAACAATGAATGGTCCTGATGAGAGAATACCAATTCACCCTGATACGATTATATGGAACAGTACATTAGGATGGGTACCTGTAGAAAAGAATTCTACATCATTAAGCAAAGTCACATATAAAATTTTATACTCTAACTGGCATAACGGAATCCCAATGGATAAATCTGACTTATTATATTCATTATATTTTATGTATGAATGGGGTACAAATAGTGGGGATACTGATCCTACTTTTGATCCAGAATATACTTCGAGAATGGAACTGGGATTACCTTATTTTAAAGGAATTAGATTTATCTCTGAAAACGATGATATTGTAGAATCGTATTTGGATCAATGGCATTATGATAATAAAGAAATAGCTGCAAGTGCAGGAGTATGGGCTCAAGAACCGTGGGAGATAACTGCAGCTACTGAAAGATTAGTTTTGTCAAATGCTCTTTCATTTTCTAAATCGCAATCAACTACCAAGAATGCAGAATGGTTATCGTTAATAATTCCAACGCACGCTAATTTAATAAAAAATGAGCTACTTAAGATGAAGAATGAAAACTTTATCCCTACTCCTCTTAAGGGCATTGTAAACTTGGAAGAAGCAAAAAAAAGATATGAGGCCAGCATAAATTGGATAGAAAAACATAATCACGCAGTCATAAGTAATGGTGCCTTCTATCTAGACAAATATAATCCTTCAGGAAGGACCATAGATATTAAAGTATTTAATGATTCTTCCTATCCTTTTCAACGCAATTATTGGTCAAACTTTGAAAACCCTAAAACAATTCAAGTAGCGTCTGTTAATTTCTCTAAGTTTATAAAAATAGGGGAAGAAAAAATTTATGAATTTCAGATTCTAGTTGATAACATTCCAATGAATAAAAGTATGTCATCTTCTATAACTGCAGAATTCTTCCTTATTGATTATAATGGAAATATTATCTCACAGGGAAAAGCATTCCCAATACCCAATCAAGAAGGATACTTTCAAATTACTTTATCAAAAGAAGAAACAGATAAAATTCCATTAGGACCTGTTATGCTAAAGCTATATGCGACTATGCAAGACTCTTTACGTCCCTTTATTTCTCCAAATACTTTTCTTGCTATAAATTAATTAATTAATTAATTAATAAATTAATAAATTACAAAATGACTCCCTCTAACCTATATATTTCATTTTTAATTTTATTTATTATATTCTCGAATTTTATATTTACAATTTTTTCATCATAACCTTTAATAGAAACGTAAATATTTATTTTTGGGATTCTTGAAGTTGGATTTTTTGCATGTGTTTTAATATAAAAATCGTATTCCTTTTCATTATATTTCTTGGTAATTATTTCTAAAAATTTTGCAATCTGACTTTCTCTAATTTTTAGTGTCCTTACAAATTGTTCCTTAAAAAAGATGCCTTTGTAATCATCTCTTATCAGTTTTGATATATGCGTTTTAAAAATGTGTCTTAATTCTATAGGTACACCTGGCAAACAAATTATCTTTGTTTCCTTATGTCTAATTAATACTGAGGGAGCTGTACCTATTAAATTATCAATTATTTGTGAATTTTCTGGTACAAAAGACATCTTTAATTGATATTTATTTAATTTTTTTATGCCACGTTTAAAATAATTTTTCTTTAGAATTGCTAATGCAATAGGATCATGTATAAATTTCCTTTTCAGTGCTCTTCCGATTGATTCAATGGTAATATCATCGTATGTAGGACCAAGACCACCAGATGTTATTATCCATTTAGGATTACGGGATAATGCTTCATTTATTGTGAATTCAATCTCCTTAGGATCATCTCGAACTATAGTTATTCTCGATACATTACCTCCTATTCGTCTTATTCTTGCTGTTATCCAAGCTGAATTCTTTTCGATTGTAGTCCCGTTTAATATTTCATTGCCAATACAAATAATTTCTATATCCTTGGACAATGGTTACCCCTTCTTACTGTATTTTATTTCTCCTATAAAATTTCTTTCTATTCACAACAATTAAAATTTATTTATATCATTTAAATAAATAAACAGCTATTTCAACAATAACGAGAAAATTGCGATAAATTAAAGTTTACCATATAATAGACAATTTAATTATAATATATAAAAATCGACTTTATAAAAGTACCTTTTACATTATAAGTTAGTATCGATATTTTTATATTTTCATGTTATATTTACTTTTAGTCTATGACCTCGTCTGAAATTGGTGACCTTGTTGCTAGATGTACAGCATTCAGTCCTGGTCATATCACAGGCTTTTTTGAAAAACCAAAAAGTAAAAATAAAAACACAGATCCACTTTTTTATGGATCTAAAGGGGCTGGTTTTTCCTTTAAAAAAGGAGTAACTACTTCTGTAGAACTTTACAAATCTAAGCATAAATGGTATCAGATCTATATTAATAAATCATTAACAAATAATGCAGAAGTTTCAGAGTGGGTAACACAGTATTATCTTGAAAATTTTGATATTACCTATTATATCAAGATAAACCATTTTATAGATATTCCTATTGGTTATGGATTAGGAACAAGTGGTGCAGCTGCTTTGAGCCTTTCTTATGCTTTGAATGGAGCCCTTGGTAAAAAATTCTTAAGGGAACAAGCCGCTCAAATTGCGCATATAGCAGAAATTGATTGCAATACAGGTTTAGGTACTGTTATCTCAGAATTTTATGGTGGACTAGAAATAAGGACTAGTTTTGGAGCTCCAGGAATAGGTCAAGTAACTAAAATAGAATTAAATAATTATAAAGCTATTATTCTTTGTATTGGCCCTCTCTCTACAAAATATATGCTTTCTAATTCTTCAAATAAGGCTAATATTATTGGTCGAAAAATGGTAGAACGATTATTATTATCAATCGATGTTAATTCTTTTTTAAGGATGTCTCATGAATTTGCGGATTTTTTAGGATTGACAAAAGGATTGTGTGCAAAACCAATAGAAAAATTAAACAATCTTGGAATAGATTGTAGTATAGGTATGTTTGGAGAAACAATTTTCACATTGGTTCCTCCCAACGAGATTTCTATAGTTACCTCAGTGTTGAAGAAGTTTCCGGGTACTTTGATAGTTTCTGATATTGATAATCGAGGGGCGTTGATAGAAAACTT
>JAATVK010000251.1 GCA_014523485.1 Nitrososphaerales archaeon TH5894 | reverse complement strand
TGATCGAAGCTAATCATATCCCATCCAATCATCCAAGAGCAAAATCTCTTGCAATCAGACAATTACTTGCTAATGGTTTCAAATCTGGCCTGGTTGTTAGTGAAGGGCTAATAGCCCATGGTAGAGGAGAAGCATTCGATTATCTTATTGGTGAAAAAACCTCTGTTTATGCTTTTGATGCAATAAAAGCAGCATCAAGTTTATTGTTACTTGCTAAGAGACCTGTAATATCTGTAAATGGAAATACAGCAGCATTATGTCCTAAAGAGATTGTTGATTTAGCAAAGGAAACTAGATCATCAATAGAAGTTAATCTATTTCATCGAAATAAAAGACGAGAAAATTTAATCGCCGAAACCCTAAAAAAAAATGGAGCGAACATTGTTCTTGGAGTAGGTCAAAAAGAATTTCTAAAAATACCAGAGCTGACTAGTAATCGCAGACATGTTGATCCTGAAGGAATATTTGTGGCTGATGTCGTTTTGGTACCCTTAGAAGATGGTGACCGTACAAAGGCATTAATTAATATGCAAAAAAAAGTAATTACAGTTGATCTGAATCCTCTTTCACGAACGGCACAGAGTGCCACAATAAGTATAATAGATAATATTGTAAGGGCTATACCAGAACTTGTTAAAACCTCAAAACAATTGAAACAAAAGAGTCAGAACACTCTATTGAAAATATTGAAGAATTTTAATAATAGATATAATATTGATAGTTCATTAAAAATAATACGTAGATAAAAATGTGAGTAATAATGACTAATGATAAAAATAAAAATCAAAAATCTCTAGTAAAGAAATTGGTTGTGAACGATATTGTATCTATGAAAAATAATGAAAAAATTTCGGTCATTACATCTTATGATTATTGGAGTGCAAAAATATGTGATAATACAGGTATCGATATTATACTGGTTGGTGACAGTGGAGGCATGGTCATGCTAGGTTATGATACTACCGTACCTGTAAATATGAAAGAAATGCTCATTTTTTCAAAAGCAGTATCTGTAGGTACTAAGAGATCTCTTATAGTATCTGATATGCCTTTTGGCTCTTATCAAATTGACTCAAAGCATGCAGTTAAGAATGCTATCCGATTCATAAAATCTGGAAGTGATGCAGTTAAACTTGAAGGAGGAATTGAAATTATTGATAGAATTAAGGCAATTATTGAGGTAGGAATTCCTGTAATGGGTCATATAGGATTAAAACCGCAAACTACAAAACTCTGGGAGGGATATAAGGTTCAAGGCAATACTGCTGCTGCTGCCTCTCAACTACTAAGAGAAGCAGTGGAACTAGAGAAGACTGGAGTTTTTGCAATTGTATTGGAGATGGTGACTTCAGAAGTTGCAGAATTAATCTCTAAACGTCTAAAAATTCCAACAATTGGTATTGGTTCTGGTCCCCACTGCGATGGACAAGTTCTGGTATTACACGATATGTTAAATCTGTATGCTAATATCAAACCACGATTTGTAAAAACTTACACTAATCTTTCAGAGGTCATCCTCAATGCAATACATAATTATATCATAGATATAAAAACAGGTAAATTTCCAGAAGAAAAACATTCATACAAAATGGAAGATAAAGAATATGAACGGTTAGTAAAAAATATAACAAAAATTAAGAAAAAATTATCATCTTCATCCTCGTTATCAGTGACAAAAAATGATTAGTAGCGATCTTCATCCTTCAAAGGATATAACGAGTACATGGGGAAATACTTTAAAAGACAAAAAGATAGTTCTTTGTGTATGTGGGAGTGTTGCTGCCTACAAAGCAATTGATTTTGCTCGTGTACTTATGAGGCATGGCGCAAATGTGTTCCCAGTAATTTCAAATTCTGCCACTATGTTATTACATCCCAATTACTTAAAATGGGCTACTGGAAATGATGTAATTAACAAACTAACAGCCGATATGGAACATATTAAATTAGCAGATTTTAACAAATCAGATTTAATAATTTTATATCCTTGTACAGCTAATACTATTGGTAAATTTGCAAATGGAATAGATGATACTACCATAACCACTATTTTGTCTATAGCATTAGGATCAAAAATTCCTATCTTTATTGCACCAGCTATGCATGAAGCAATGTACTATAATCAATTGGTGATTGAAAATATAGTTAAATTAAAAAAACTTGGTGTAACTTTTCTAGAACCTGAAATTACCGAAGGAAAAGCGAAAATTATTCAACCTGACCAAGCATTAAAATCAGTTTTAGAATATTTTACTTGTAGTAAAAAAAAAGTTCTTTCTGAAAAGAACATCTTAGTGACATCAGGGGGAACAATGGAATATATTGACCCAATCCGAGTTATAACTAATCTCAGTTCTGGAAAAATGGGTAATGCCATAATTAGAGAATCACTTGAACTCGGTGCACATGTTACTAATATAGTAGGAAATTCTTCTGCTCTTTATACTTCAAATTCATCTAATTTAGAAACTATTAAGGTTAATACATCTGATGAAATGTATACAAAAGTTATCTCTGAGATTAATTCAAAGAAATTTGACATAGTTATTTTTGCTGCTGCTGTAACAGATTTCAAACTCTTTCAAATATATAAAAAGAAAATTCCTAGTCAAATGTCCCATTCAATTAATTTAGAACTTGTACCTACCAAAAAAATTATTGATGAGATTAAATCAATAGACAAAAATATCTTTCTTGTTGGTTTTAAAGCATATTTTGATGTTTCAAATGCTTACTTAATTAACAAGGCAAAGAAAAAATTGAAAGAATGTAATGCAGATATTGTAGTTGCAAATGATGTAGGGAGAATAAAGACTAAAATAGGATCTGATTATAATGAAGTTTTTATTGTTAGACAAAAAAAACCCGTAGTTCATTTAAAGGTACAAAACAAGGATTCGGTTGCAAAGAAATTATTTGAAATTATTATATCAGAGTTAAAATAATTATTATTGTTATTATATTACAAATTTTTTTGTTATATTAACAAATGTTACAAATTACACAAAAATAAAATATTCTTCTATTTATTATATTTTTTAAATAATAATTAAATCCTTCTCAAATTTATTAAAGTTTCTTATTCCTGTTCTGTGGTTTTTACTATCTATTATTATACTATCTTCAATTCTTACTCCAAATTTTGATTCAAGGTATATTCCGGGTTCTATTGTAATAGTCATATTATCCATGAGTAGTTCTTCATTGTTAGGACGAATCCATGGAGGTTCATGAACGTCTAATCCTATTCCATGGCCCGTAGAATGATTAAATTCATTTACAAATCCATTTGCAGAAATATAATCTCTACATGTTTTATCGACTTCTCCTATTTTCATTTTGTTACTACATTTACTTAACCCTAATATCTGAGCATCTTGTACTATTTTATATATCTTTTTCAATTCAGGATTTATTGTCTTCACGCCAAAAGTTCGGGTGGCATCGGCTACATATCCATTAACTCTTAAGGTGAGATCAACAACGATAAAATCTCCTCTTTTAAATCTTCTATCGGAGATGCTTGCATGAGGTAATGCTGCATTAGGTCCACTTGCTATTATAAATGGATTCAATGTGGATTTATACGCAGGAAATCCACCCCCGTTCTTAAATGTTTCATAAACTAATATTGCTTGTAATTGCCTTTCTGAGACTCCTTCCTTTATTTCTTCTAAGCAGATGTTATATAGTTTATCTATGATATTAGCAGCCTGTTGTATGTATTTTATCTCAATTTCGTCTTTGATGCTGCGAGTTTTAAAAAATGGATCCTCATTAACTATTATTTTATTAATTCCAGTTTTTTCTTTGAGTTGATTTATTAAATTATAACCAGCATTATCTATACAATAAAAGCAATTATTGTCCAATTCTGAAATGAGCGATAACAGTGCACCATCGCTTCCTCTTTTTTCTGTTTTTTTAATTTCACATTCTTTTGAATCTTCTAATGCTCGAAAATATTCTAATGTAGGTGTAAATAACTTTGTAGTATTATAATTCATCAATACTACTCCTTCACCCCAAAAACCAGTTAGATAAAATATATTCTCAGGTTGGAAAGAAATAATGTTTTTACAATTGTTGATTTTAGATACATTCTCTAATAATTTTTTTTTTCTAAATGTAAACGTTGCATTCAATTTTCCTAACTAGATTAATTAAATCGTTTATTATGCTATTTAAGTAATTTTAAATAACGGTTATACTGAGTTTATTTAAAAATATGGAATATTTAGTAATGCTTCCTGGTCCTACTAACGTTCCAAATCGAGTAATGAACGCTATGCTTGCTCCTGTTATCAATCACCGTAGCGATGATTTCAGAATTTTATATAGAGACATAATTGAAAAAACTCAAAAAGTTTTTGAAACAAATGGTGATATTATTTTATTGACTACTTCAGGAACTGGTGCTGTAGAATCTTCAGTAGTTAATCTAATTAAAAAAGGAGACAAGGTAATTATTCCTGTAAATGGTGAATTTAGTACTAGGCTTGCAGATTTAATCGATAGTTGGGGTGGTACTGCAATTAGAATTGATGCTCCTTATGGAGAGAATCCTCCAATTGGAAAAATTGAGGAAGCATTTGAAGTTAATAAAGATGTTAAAGCTTTGTATGCAGTTTATAATGAAACGTCAACAGGGACTACAATTAGATACATGGATAAATTAGGTAATCTATGTGGAAAATACGGTTCATTCTTTATCGCAGATGCTGTTTCTATATTAGGTGGGGATGAACTTCCTGTTGATAAATGGAATATTGATATTTGTATTACCGCATCACAAAAAGCCCTAGCTGCTCCACCAGGAGTTTCTCCGATATCGATAAATGAAAGAACAAAAAAATACATGCAGTCAAATCCATCACCTATATTGTATCTGAATCTAAATAGATATTTCAGGTATTATAAAGAACATACGGAAACCCCTTTTACTCCTGCATTACCTTTATACTATGCATTTAATGAAGCATTGAATCTTGTCTTAGAAGAAGGAATAGAGAAAAGAATCCAAAGACACAAACAATGTGCTGATGCATTCTATTCTAGTTTAAGTGCAATGGGATTAACTCCGTTCGCTAAAGAAGACGCTAAGAGTAACGTTATTATCGCTTTCAACTACCTGGAGGGAATGGATGACAAGAAATTTAGAACTTTATTATCAGACGATTTTAGAGTGTTAATAGCTGGAGGATTTGGAAACCTGAAGGGAAAGGTATTTAGAATTGGTAGTATGGGAGAAGTTAGTCGATATCATGTTATGCGAACTGTATCAGCTATTTACTCTGCTATGAAGATGCTAGGAGTAAATACAAACGACAAAGCACTGTCTGTTGCGGAAGAAAAATTGAAAAACTTGTAATTGAAGTCTATTTTACTATTTGTCAAACTTAATATAGGGTAAATAAATAGCGATTTTTATGCCTTTTAATAAAGGATCTTTAATATTATTAGATTATACTGCACGAATCAAAGATAATGGTGAAATTTTTGAAACAACTATAGAAGAAGATGCAAAAAAATCCAATCTATACGATCCTACTAGAAGATATGAACCAAGACTTATTTCAGTGGGAGAAGGTTGGGTATTAAAGGGCCTTGATGAAGCCCTGACTAGTACTGATGTAGGTCAAAAACTTTCAATTGAAATTTCTCCAGATAAAGGTTTTGGAGAAAGGGATACAAATAAGGTACGAATGATTCCCCAGAGAAAATTAGGTGAAAAGGCTAACGAAATAAAGGTTGGTGATGTTGTAGAGTTGGATGATCGAACTGGTATTATCCGCTATATAGGATCTGGTCGTGTCCAGATTGATTACAATCATAGACTTGCAAGTAGAGTACTAGTTTATGATGTAAATGTTGTTAAAAAGATTGAATCAAATGATGATAAAATCAAATATTTGTTAAAAAGACGACTTCCTATAGATGATGAAAAGGCAAAATTCGAACAGCGTGATGACACAGTACTAATTGAATTACCTGAAGATATCTCTTTATTGGATGGATTGCAAATAATCAAAAAAGCCGTCACTACTGATATTTTCAAATTTGTAGATGGCCTAAATAAAATAATGTTTCAGGAAGTTTACTTCTCCCAAAAAGCAAAAGAAACCTCTCCCTCATCACCATCATCATCATCATCCACTACAGCAAACGAAACTGCACAATCATCATCATCATCATCCACTACAGCAAACGAAACTGTAACATCTGATACTTCCCCAAGATCCGATACTTCACGCAGATCTAAAACTGGATCCAAATCTGAAATCAAAAAAGAATAATAAAAAATTAAATAAGTATATTTTGAATTTTTTTATACTATTTTTTTATTAGTCTCTTCTTTTCCTCCTCCTTACCATCATTCTTCTACATCTTAAAGAATTAGTTTATTCATTTTTATTTAATATACCAAAGGAATAGTTTGTATTTACAATATATTTTAATATAATTCCTTAAATGACCTTTGCTGATTTTGCTAATTCATATGCTGTTTTTTTATCAAGTTTTGTTTTACTTAATATAGTATATCTTTCAGGTCTCAAATCTTGAGCAATTAATAACGATTGAACAACATCTTTTTCACTTAAATTTATTTGATTAGCTTTGACAGGAGCTTTAACATTTTCTAAAACAGTTATAATTCCTTCGAAATCCATCCCATAAAGCTTAGACATGATTATCGTTCCAATTCCTACTCTTTCTCCATGAAGACCACAATTCCCACCAGTAATATATTCAAGTGCATGACTGAAAAGATGTTCTGATCCAGAACATGGACGACTACTACCAGCTATTCCTGCAGCAACCCCTGCACTTATTAAAGCTTCTATGATAGTTCTAACTCCGTTTTGAGATAATAATAATTCTTTTGATTTATTCATGATAATATCTGCACTTAATTTTGCTAGGTAAGCCGAGTAGGTTCCGAAATATTCATTAGTATCATCTCTTGCTAATTCCCAATCTTTAACAGCAGTGAGTTTACCTATTAAATCTCCACAGCCACTTGACAATAACCTAGTAGGTGCTTCCGAAATTAATCTTATATCTGCCAAGATTCCTATCGGTGTGTTTACTTTAATAGAATGAGGTTTATTTGATCCTTTTAAAGATACAAATGGACTTGAAATACCATCATGAGAGGCAGATGTTGGAATACTAATAAACGGTTTTTTTATAGAAAATGCAACCATTTTTCCGACATCAACTGATTTTCCTCCTCCAATCCCAAGTATTATATCCGGTTTTAATCCTTCTATCTCTAATTTGATTTTAGATACTGTTTCAAAAGAGGCATCTTTTCTAATAACCCAATAATTTTTAACATAAGACTTTTCAAATGATTCTTTAATGTTATCTGCAATCTTGTTTCTTACAGTTTCACCACTAATTATAACGACATTGGATATTCCATTATGGATATCCATTATAAAGTTCCCAAGATTTGAAATTACATTGTCGCCTACAAGAATTTTCCTTGGAAGCTCCATCAAATGACTATTGGATTTCAAATATCTATCTTTCTTTCTTTATTCAAATAATTTTAATTTTTTATATAAATAAATATATTTCTTAAATTTATTATCTTAAGACAAATTTGTTATTATCAAACTAATCGTCATTGTTGGACAACTTCTGCTATAGCATAACCCATTCCTACTCTGCTAATTTTTATTTTAACTTCGTCACCCTCTTTTGTATTGGCTACAAATATAACCATTCCTTCAATTTTAGCAACTCCAGCATCTCCTCTTTTACTCATTGCTTCAATTTTTACATCGTACTCTTCTCCAACTTTAACTGGAATTCTAAAAGATCTAAACTTTCTGAAACCTGTTTCATTACCTGAATTGTTTTCATTCTGTTTGTTACTTGTTGAATTTTCCCGATTGGTTTCTTCATCCATACTATCTAACCTTTCTTTACATTTAATTTATTATATATATTATTATTTCAATATTATTTTTTTTTGATTGAAACTAAAAAAATATAAGTGAATTCTCTAGTAATTAATCGCAATCAATTTATATTTCAATCAGAAAACTGAGGTATATTATATTATATTGAAGGAAACTAAAGATGGAATTTACTAATTTTGATAATGAACAGTCTAGTCAGAATATCATGGCTACAATACTCAAAAGCTTACCAAAGGAATCAGGCCTGACTAAGATAGAATATGAAGGACCTAGTATCGCTTTATACAGTAAAAACCCAAGATTTTTGATAGAAAACTCCCACATTCTTTCTAATATGGTAAGTACAATTAGAAAGAGAGTAATTATACGAACAGATGAATCGATTCGCAAATCAAGAAATGATTCTATCAGGATTATTGAGAATCGTTTACTGCCTTTAAACGTTAAAAGTACTGGAATTGTTTTTGATGATGCCATAGGTGAACTTACCATCTATATCAGTGATTCATTTGAATTGAAAAATCAAATTGAAAATGACATTTTATTGGATTTAGTCAGTGAAACCGGATGGAAGATTAAATTAAGAAAAGCCACAGTAAAACCTCCTACACTTCAATTTATTGATAAAGTTTTAGATAATTCTACTGATTATAGGATAAAATTCTATAAAGAGGTTGGTGACAAAGTTTTCAGACCAAAACTAAGTCCTAATAGTTGTGAAGCCAGTATAGTGACATTGGGGGGATTTGGTGAGATTGGCAGATCATGTTTTTTGCTTGTTACTAAAGAAAGTAAAATATTACTTGATTGTGGAATAAATACTCATGAAAAAGCTATAAACTATTTTCCACGATTTGATATGACAGGATTCACCGTAGATGAAATTGATGCAGTTATAATAACTCATGCTCATATCGATCATACTGGTTTTCTTCCATTTCTATTCAAATATGGATATAGAGGACCTGTTTATTGTACTGAACCCACATTACCTTTAATGATCCTTCTTTTCCTCGATTATCATAAAAACCATGAGATATATTGTGAAGAAGATATAACAAATGTAATAATTCATACTATGCCTTTGTCTATTGGAGTAGTTACCGATATATCACCAGATGTAAAACTTGTGTTATATAATGCTGGACACATATTAGGATCTACATCTATTCATTTACATATTGGCAATGGAAATCATAATCTAGTGTATACAGGAGACCTCAAGTTTGGAAAGACTAATTTACTTGAAAATGCATCGTGGAATTTTCCTAGAGTTGAAACACTTATTATTGAAGGTACTTTTGGAAGTAAAGATTTACCCCATAAACGTGAAGAGACAGATCCAATTTTAGTAGAAAGTATCAATCAAACTCTCAGGGATGGTGGTAGAGTTCTCATTCCAGTTCCAACTATAGGACTTTCACAAGAGCTTATCTATACCTTAACAAAATATCAAAAAATAGGTTCACTAGAACCATCGGCTGAGATCTTCGTGGATAAGTCCATATTAGAAGCAACATATATACATGAATTATATTATGAATATTTATCAAAAGAAGTTAAAACAAAAATTTTAAGTGAAAATAGTTCAATTTTTAATTATAAAAATCTCAAAGCAATCAATTCAAAATCTAAAGTAGATAAACCAGGAATAATACTGGTTCCCTCATCTATGCTGATGGGTGGTCTTTCTGTAAAATTTTTAAAGCAAATTCACAATGATCCTCTTAGTAAAATAATACTTATTTCAAACCAAGCAACAGGAACACTTGGAAAAGAAATTCAAACAGGAGTTACAGAAGTAATCATAAATGGGCAACAAAAGTTAAAGTTAAAATGCAAGGTTGATTCTATTCACGGATTTAGTAACCATAGTGATTATAATCAACTTCTCGCATATATTAGTCGATTAAAACCAAAACTGAAAAGAGTTATAATAAATCACGGTGAAAAACCTAGAGTACAGAATTTGGCATCATCTGTAAATAAGATCCTTAATATTCAGTGTCAATATTTGCTCGTTCCAGAAGCAACCAAACTGTTATAATTCTATATAGCTCTGTATATGTGTATATGTGGTCGGGTTTATATTTGTCGTTTGCGTGTTTTCTAACTAATATGTAATAGATATTTTTTAATCTGCACAGATAGCAATAACGGTAATGACAGGAAAAAAAATAGCAGGCACGACGGCATCAACAGGGAGATCATTAAACTTAAAGGTCTTTGTTACTTATAGTAAATTATGGGGCCTCCTCATCAGAATCAGAATCAGGAATCAACAACAACAATAACTCCAACAATAAAGTCTTCGATTGACGAGCTCTCAAAAAAATGGAATATTGAAAAACCTATTTATGATCTTCATCTAGGCAGGAGAACCGATGTGGTAGATACTACAGTTAAAGTAAATCAAGTAATTTTTCACATACCACATCTATCAAATGATGACCTCTTTGTTCTATGGAACTGTCTCTGGCCTGATTGTCATAACTGT
>JAATVK010000037.1 GCA_014523485.1 Nitrososphaerales archaeon TH5894 | reverse complement strand
TATGATTATTACCCCTTGGCTTAGAGTTGGCGAAAATAAGAATGTTCAAATATTTCTCTCTTTTGGGGCTACAGAAGCTAAGCCACCAGAAGATGTAGATGCCATATGTGATATTACTGAAACTGGAACAACTTTAGCTCAAAACAATTTAAAAATTATAGATACAATTATGGAATCTACTTCTGTTCTAATTGCAAATAAAAATTCTCTTAAAGACAATAAAAAGAGAGAGAAGATAGCAGATATGATTGCATTATTAAGAGGAGTAGTAGAAGCACGTAAAAAACTGCATATTTTTGTTAATGTTAGAAAAGAAAATTTAGATGAATTACTTTCTACTTTGCCAGCATTAAAGAGACCTACAGTTAGCAATTTAAGTGAAGAAGGATGGTATGGAGTGAATACCATAATCGATAAGAACGAATTTATAAAAATTGTTCCGATAATGAGAAAATTAGCACAGGGTTTAGTTGTAACAGAACCAAGACAAATATTACCATTGGAAGAGATCAACATAGATAAAGAAGAATAATTGATTAATAGAATAACAATTAAAAATGCTAAATTAGATGTAGAGAGTGTACGTTATAGAATATCGAGTAATTTTTCTGATGATGCAATTAAAAAAACACAAGAAATTATAAAAAATGTTCGAAATTTTGGTGATGATGCTATAAAAAGATACACTTCTACATATGATAAAGTAGAACTAGATTCATTCCAAGTCAATAGGGAAGAAATAGAAGAAGCGTACAATTGTATTTCTGAAGACCATATTAAAACTATTAAACTTATTAGAAATAGATTGATAAAAAATGAAACTATTCTTCTAGAACATCTTAAAAAAATATCATCATTATATATCCGAAATAAAAATATACAACGCATAATCCAACCTATTTCTAGCGTTGGTTGTTATGTTCCTGGTGGATCTGCCAGATATCCAAGTACACTAATAATGTGTGTAACACCAGCAAAATTAGCAGGAGTTAAAAGAATAGTAGCAATAACACCAACTAAGATAAATGGAAAAATAGATCCCCTTACGTTAGTTTCTGCTGACATTTGCGGAGTTAATGAAATATACAAAATTGGAGGAGCACAAGGTATTGCAGGATTAGCGTTTGGAACTAATAGTATTAAGAGAGTGGATAAGATTGTAGGTCCAGGAGGAATGTTTGTAACAATTGCAAAATTGTTGGTTTCAAGCATAGTATCAATTGATATGTTAGCAGGTCCTACGGAATTAGTAATTTATGCAGATGATAAATCTAATCCTAAATATGTTGCTTTAGACTTGATTTCCCAATCAGAACACAGCAAAGATACGTTGTGTGGATTAGTAACTAATTCATATGAATTTGCAAATACAGTTGAAGATGAAATTAATAATATTTTAGAAAGTAATATTTCACGTCAGGAAATAGTTACAAATAGTTTAAAAGAGAATGGATTTATTGCTATATCAGAAAATGAAGATTTAGCAATAGAATTTATTAATGAAATAGCTCCTGAACATTTACAGATTATGGCTAAGAATGAATTAAAAATAGTTAAAAAAATTACATCTGCAGGACTTACTTTAATTGGAGAAAATACTCCATCTGCAGCTAGTGACTATTGTTTAGGCTCAAATCATGTTCTTCCTACTATGGGATTTGGCAAATCAAGAACATCTTTATCGATATTAGATTTTGTTCGTATTTCAAATATAGTTAAGGCTTCAAAAAAAGAACTTAAGGAAATTGAGCCTTATGTCAAGATAATAACTGAAGAAGAAGGATTGATTAATCATTATAAAGCCATTAAAGAAAGAGTAATAGACATTCCAAAACAAAAAATAGAAGATGAGAAATAAAGTTGGATAAATGGTTTGAATCAAAATTAAGTGAATTAGAAAAACTAGATTATTACAAAACACCTGAAAAAAGTAAAGGATTAAAACTGGATGCAAATGAAAATCTTGCTTTAAAAAAGGACTTTATCAAAAAAATCGCTATCAAAGCTGCAGAAAGACAGGATTTAAGAGAATATCCATTACAACAAGTTGATGACTTTTATTTACAGCTTTCAAAATATACTAAAATAGATAAAAAATATTTAGCTATTGGAAATGGCTCTGATCAAATAATAGATTTAATCCTGTCAGTCTTTGGAAAAGAAAAAAGAGTTACTACCTTTACTCCTACTTTTTCTTATTTTATTGATAGATGTTTATTATATTCCATAAAAATAGACAAAATACCTCTTTTACAAGATAATTCTATTGATCAAGAAAAGTTTATTCAAAGTGCAAAAAAATCTGAAATAATATACATCTGTTCGCCAAATAATCCTACCGGTAATCAATTTGATAAGGAACTATTAATAGATTTAATTAAGAATTTTGATGATAAATTAATTATTATAGATGAAGCGTATGTAGAGTTTGCTAGTTACTCATTTTGTTCTGAAACAATAAAAAGTCAAAATATAATACTATTAAGAACTTTATCAAAAGCATTTGGATTAGCAGGAGCAAGATTGGGCTATTGTATTGCTAATGAAGATTTTTCACATATATTTAAAACTATCATACAGTATCCTTATGCAATAAATAATATTTCTTTGAATATAGGAAGTGAAATATTAAGAAATTCAAATTATATTGAGAAAACTATTAAAGTTATAAAGAAAGAACGTAAAAGAATATTAGATTCTTTAAAAGAAATTAATAATGAAATAAAAGTTTTTCAAACGGAGTCTAATTTCATTTTTTTTCAAATACTTGATATTAATAAATATGAACATATTTTAACCCAGTTAAAAAAAGATAATATTGCAGTTAAAACAATAGGAAGGATAAAAGATAGAAAAGGAGGTCATATTAGGGTAACTATCGGAACAAAAATGATGAATAATAAATTTTTAAGATCCTTAAATAAGGTAATATAATGTATCAAAAAATAAATAATAATAATTTTATTCCTACAATGAGAAGATGTTTACATATTGATTATATTATTTTTGATATTGATGGAGTTTTAATTGACGTAAAAAAATCTTATAATGAGGCAATAAAAAATACAGTTCAATTTATAGTCAGAAATCTGATTAAAAGAGATTTAAAAGATTTAGTTACAGATAAGATCATTTTGAAATTTAGACAGACTGGAGGTTTCAACAATGATGCTGATACAAGCTATGCAATTAGTTTAGCACTATTATCGCATCAAGACCTTGTTGAAAATGCTAATCTTGAAAAATTTCTAATTGAGGTAGCAGAACATGCTGATGAAACTGGGATAGAATCAGTTGAGAAATACATTAAAACATTAAAATTGAATAAAATCTCTCCTTCTGATTATTTGATAAATATTGATAAAATTCTAGATTATTTGAACTATCCTGGAAAAGTTGGAGACAGTATAGTTTCTACGGTATTTGACGAATTTTTTTATGGACAAGAATTATTTTTAGAAAGATATAAAATTAAATCAAAATATTATTTTGGCAAACCGCTTATAGAAAAT
>JAATVK010000250.1 GCA_014523485.1 Nitrososphaerales archaeon TH5894 | reverse complement strand
CAATGTTATCTGTTTCATGTAGAGATGTTGGAGTAGACTGTGATTTCAGAGGAACTGGCGAAACAGAAGAAGAATTAATGAATAATTTGGTTGATCATGCTATTAAGGATCATGGCTACACTCGTGAATATGTGATGAAGCCCGAAATGCAGGAAAAGATAAAAGCCAAAATTAAAAACTCTTGAAAATATGGCTCTGTTGTCGAAAGTCAGATGTCAATGTAAAACACTCTGACTATTCATTTTGTAGGATTTTTTATGCTATTTGAAATTTTTAGTAGATCTCGAAGTTGGTCACATTACAAATAAAAAAATTCTGATTTTAATAATCTCGGGTACAGGCGTTTTGGCAATATCCCTCTTACAATGGTATCACAAACAAAATCTGAATGAGGTTTAACAAAACAAGCTATGTCACCTAAGTTTAGTTCAATTGTTGTTGTTCTTCTTTTTCTTATATTATTATTTTTTGTATCCTTATTAGATGTAAATTCAACAATGAATTTATCTTCTAAGAGTTCTTGAGCTGATATACATTTAGGTAAGAAAATTGCTGATGTTTCATTATCTATAATATCAAACTATGTTAAACCAAATCATCATTTTATTTATTATAAGAAGCCAGTTAATGAGAGGGAGAGGTATACGTATAAAATTGAATATTGTATAAAGTAGCTTGTTCAATAGAATCATCTGATAGAAATGTATCAACAATTGTTATCTTGGATACTACATTATACTTGATTGTCAATGTCTAGCAAATGTATTGTAGACTCTTTCATCACTTTTCTCAATTAATTCTAATTAACCTATTTTTTTAATAGATTTGAGTACATTCTCAGCTGCTATTTCTTTTCCTAAATCTTCCAAGCGATTGTTTGATTGCAATTCTAATGGAAATCACCATTACAAAAATAATCAAATTATTTATAAAATTGTCTGATAGAGTTGTTGATGATTTATCTATCACAAGAGATGTAAATACACCCATTCTTAATATTGTATTTGCTACTTCAAATTCCAATGCTAAAATCAGTCCTGTTATAAAATTTCTTTGAATAATATTTGAATTCGAAATTGCTGATTTTTTTGATGATAATAATATAGATTTAAAATTATATATTGAAAGATAATATATTGTCTGAATAACAGTTACAGCAATTACTGATATAGCAATAATATCAATTACTAAAGTAATTGTAAAAATAATATCTTCTATATTGATGTAAGGTAAAGGTAATGACAAAACTAAAAAAATGGATAAGAACTGATAAAGGTAATTAGAGTCATTATTAATTACAATAAGGTCAGGTAATAAATTTCATATTTGAAATCATGTATTTTGTTTAATACTACTAGTATTTTCCATCCATTAACTTTCTTCTTTTATAACTGTTGAATGTCTTTCTATTTCCTTTGAAAGTGACCAACTCAATACTATTCTTATTCCTACAATCACTGCTAATATTGTAACTTCTCTAAATGATGGTATCAGAATTGTTTTTAGAATATCACTTCCTATTTCAAAGTCTAATGCTAGCATTATACCTCTAGTCAAATTGAGTCTTATTGTTTCTTTAGACTGGGTTTGTTCTTCTATTGGTTTTATTAATATTTTTAAAAATGAAATTAAAGCAATAATAGCAGATAATCCAATTATTAATCCTGCTGCTATATCTATACCAAATGTTAAAAATTTTACATAGGGAACAAGTAAAGATTCTGTTACTTCAGAAAACAAAGGAAATTGATTTTCTGTTCCTGTCCCTCCTACTACTCCTTCTTGTGCTATTGCTATTATTCCATCCATTCAACTGTATCCTACACCAGATAACTTATAAAGTTACATAAAAAAAATGAATAGTTAGTCTAAATTTAGAAAGCTTATCTATAGAATTACAACATTCTTATTTGTCAATACAAAAAAGAAAGATATTTGTACATTATATTTTAAACAATTAATTCTAACTTGTATGTTATTGAAAATTGTTAGAAACATAACATCCACTATAGTAGTAATGTATTCTTTGTATTAGTATTTTCTTGTTGGACTTCGTTTACAAAATACTACCAAACCATTAGATATATTCGATGGTGAGAAGCCAAGTCATATTTCTATTTGAAATCGGATTCAAAGATTTGGTTCATGCAATCTATACAAAAGCAAAAGAATATCTCCATTCCTAATAGATGTTTAGTTATTGGTTAGTATTTAATACTTTTTGGTGTTGGATTTGTATTGAACCGATTCACTCTTCAGTGCTTGGAATCTACATCTTAAATGAAACAAACATGATAGATGCTGAAAAATTCATTAGATCTCGTATCCAAATAGCGTATACATACAGTTTATACTGATAGCAATACCTGGTATTATAAAGTTTGTAAGGTACTTAAATAAAAACACTATCTATATTCCAGATTAGAGAAAAGTTTGATAGAAATGGTCAATCGATATTTTAAGGATAGAACATAATGTTTTTATGACTATTATCCATATATTAAAAATTTAGATATATTTCAAGAATAAATTCTCTAGGCAAAAAAATAGGAAAGGGGCTCCGGTAGTGATGAGACTAGTTTAGCCAGTATCAACACACATTTATAATTTAAACTAATCATCATTATAATTTATCATATTTATATCCTAATTAACTGAATCATGTGTTATATACCAAATTGTTGATGTCCTGTTACGATAATATTTAGAATGGTGTTTGGTTGTTGATATCAATTATAGAAATCACAACATGACTAATATTGGTAACATACACATTCTTTGTATTATCCTCATACTGCGATTTATGGATTGGAAGAGGTGATAGCAGTTTTGCATATATTGATTGAGAGTTCAAATGCCACTGCCCAGATTTATAGTAGGTTCATATACTTTGGGTTTTATATTAGATTTTGTAAGGAAAAGAGGAAAAAGAAGCATAAATGCCATTAAACCTATCTATAACAATAGGAAAGATTTAAAATATTTCTAATACAAATATTGAATTTATAAATAAATTCGTCGAGTATATTAGAAGTAATGGTTCCTCTAAACATCATCAATATAACAATTTAAAAGTTGTGATAGTATTTAGTAAAGATATATCATTTAGATATTGACAAAAAAAGGACAAATTTTAGTTTTCAATACTAAAATCAATTATTATTAATAGAGTAACAGTTAAATAATTAATTCTAATGTTGTGGACAACCATAATTATTTATGAAACTTTGGGTTTAACCATTCTATGAAACTTGCATAGTTCAAAGAACGTACATCATCTAAATAATTTGGAAGTATTTTTATAAATTTAAATCCATTATCAAGTTCAAATGATAATACAGGGTCCCTAAGTTCTCCTCT
>JAATVK010000249.1 GCA_014523485.1 Nitrososphaerales archaeon TH5894 | reverse complement strand
TTGTATGGTATTTTCTTGATAATCATTAACAATTTGTGTATAACGTGGGATTTCTTTTCTTGCTTCATTAGTTGTCTTCTTAATATTATCTCTAGTTTCATCTAATGCTTTATTAACTGCTTGCTGTTGTTCTCTTTGAAATTGTTGCTCTGTTGAACGTGTTTCTGTTAAATCATCCTTATCTTCTTTTCTATCTTGTCTTTTAGTTGACATATACTAAATTGTATTTTATAACATTTAAGTGGGGATAAACAATGGCGTTGATTTATCCTTAATATAGATTAATTATAACATTACTTGTTTAATCCTTTATATAATAGAGTTCTTTTATATTGTCTTGTTTTTAGCTTTAATATTATTAAATTTACATTTTATAATTTTTTCTTGATATAACAGTAGGCTATTAAAGTAACAAAACAGGAGGTTCATTGAGGCTCATGTAAGACACATGCCTCTAGTTTGGTTTTTTCAGTCCAAAGAACTCCAAACAGAACCTCTTGATATTTAATTAAACAATATAGTTAATATCTTTGTTTATTCTATATGCTGTATTTAGGCACTAGAAGAACCTGTTTTTGTATTATAAATATTATCGCTTAAAACTTGTTTGAATGTTTCTATAGTATTAGCTCCTATTTTTGAAAGCTCCTTACATTCGAGTAATTGATGCATTTTTTTCTATTCTTTTTAAAGATAACATTCTTTTTTCATCTAATCCACTAAATCATTTTGATTTTATGCTTTTAATTTTAGTTTTTATTGTTATTTTATCTATCTATGTGTTTTTTTTATTTAACGAACGCATTTTCTATTACTCAGGGATACAAAGTTACTTACTATACCTATAATTTCATTTCCAGTTATAATACCATTCCCCTGCGATAGTAGTTTCAATTTTTGGATCTTCTATATCTTTTTTAAGTTGATAAAGCTAATTCCTGAAGCTTTTTTGATTGTTCTATGCCTATTATTGGAAGCTCATTATTATTATCTAATAATCCTATCTGAACTAATAGTGAAGCTTGATCCCAATAGATATGTTCGTGAGCTATTTTGTTTCCTTTGAATTTCATTACAACAACAAGTGGTAATTCAACATATTTTCTTGTTGGAGATATTCCTGGAATCATGGCAGGAATTTCTATATCATGTGTAAAGCTTAGGATTAGCTCATCGACAACTTGGTCTTTACCTATTGTTCTTGAAATACGTACTAATTTAGTATCAGAAAGCATTTTGCCTACAAAACTATTGCTGTAAAAGTGTAGACGCCATCATATCCTATTCCTCCAGTTAAGATGAAAACATGCTGAACGTATGTTTCTTTTTACCATAATCTGCATTGTTGCATCTACATCTATATTTTCAAATTCATAATTTATATGCTTATCAAAAACCTGAGCAAGATTATTAGGAGATTGCTTACTAAGTGATTTTCTATTACCTTTTTTTTATTCTCTTGTTTCTTTTGTTTTGAATTTACCTTTACCAAGTAAATTTATCCTTTTTGTAATTAAATAATAAATCTATCTAAATCAATCAATAGTTTCAACTAATTTGACATAAATACAAAGAATACTTTTAACTTCATATTATTATTCAATAATTAAGAAAAGTCCAATATATTATTGATTGGATTCATCTTCTTTTACATTCTGGTTCACTTACCAAACCAATAAAACTGGTCTGGAGAAGAGTCTTATATGTAGTAGGGTTATACTACATTGTATTTAGCTGTTAAAGAACAGATTATTTTGAGTATTTTAAATTGTCCCATTCCTCTACTGATTTGTGAAGCTAATTAGACATAAATTCTGGATTTAACTTTATAGATATCTAAAAGTTTATGTTTGTATTCTACCAGACCCAAAGATACTCATAAGGCTACTAATAATAGCACCCAAAGCGAAAGGTTGACCGTATTCTTGTAATTGTGGTATTAATGAAGCAACTAATAATATACCTACTGCTACTAATGAACCATATTGTGTTACTTTTTTTAGAAGTGTTTTTTCCTTATTAAATGGTGCTAAAAGCATACCAAGAATCCATACAGCGAATAACCAAATTATTATCACAGTAGACATTAATGCTGGAGCCAGAAATGCCATACTAAAGTACATTGTAGTAAGAATATAATCAGATTTCATCATATTAGCAAAAATATCATCAAAGCTTTTGATACGTATAATATAATATCCAAATACTATACCCATAACTATTATAACACCTATACTGATTCCAACATATACAATATTCATAGAGCAGTTAAGAAAAAGAATATTAGGGTCAATACTTTTACAAAAGATGTAACTGGTTGTTATAGCCATAAGAAATGATTTTACTGCAATACTTGCAAAAAATAATAACGCTTTATGTTGTTTTTCTAATATCCATCTATCATTCAATACAAAAATTCACTTGATGAGTGCATTACTATCTACTATGGTATGTTATATTAAGAGATTTTGATAATTGATTACCTTGATAAAGATAAGAAACAGAAACCATAAAGATTAGTTTTGCTATTCTATTTAGATGTAGAACTATATTTTCAAAAATAAAGAATAAAGGATGAATGACTGTCAATCTAAATAACTAATTTGAATAACAATAGATTTTATAGTGTGCTTTAGAATTTTCAATGTAATAGTGTTTTTACTATATTGTAATTGGTTTTTTTATTAAATATATTAAAGTTGAATATATAAAATATAGAGATAGAAAAATGAAGATCTTATTCGAATGGATATCAATAGATGGTAAATTACTTCTTTGTGCTAGAATTGTAAGAACATTTGCATATGGTTTTTTAAGCGTTATTCTTGCAATATATTTGAAGTTAATTGGATTTGATGATATTCTAATTGGAATAATTCTTTCTATCACGTTAATAAATAGTATTATTTTTACATTATTTGCAAGTTTTTATGCTGATCGTATTGGAAGAAGGAATACCCTATTACTATATACTATTATGATGTCTATTTCAGGGTGCATCTTTTTTGTAACAGAAAATCCATTAGCACTTATTATTGCTGCATTAATAGGGACACTTAATATAACCGGATCAGAAACAAGTGCTTTTCTTTCTGTTGAACAATCAATACTTCCTCAGACTATCAAAGATAATAGAAAAAGGAATACTCTTTTTGGATTTTATAATATGGCAGGAACATTTGCAATGGGAGCAGGAATTCTGATTGCCAATTTACCTATTATAATTCAAAATGAATTAGAATTTGATCAAATTTATGCAATCAAGTTATTATTTCTCTTTTATTCTCTGTTAGGATTATCAATCATAGGAATTTATCTAAAACTTTCTTCTGCTATAGAAATTAAAGAAAAAGAAAAAACTTTAAAACCACTATCTAAAACTTTGAATCCAAAGTCAAAGAAGATTGTTGCAAAACTATCAGGATTATTTGCTATTGATTCCTTTGCTGGAGGTTTTGCTATTCAAAGTATAGTTTCATTTTGGTTTTTTTCTAGATTTGATATCGATCTGTCAACAATTTCTTATATTTTCTCAATAGGTAGTGTACTTACAGCATTTTCATACTTAATTGCTGCCAAGATTGCAGATAAAATAGGATTGATAAATACCATGGTCTTTACTCATATTCCATCCAATATTTTATTAATATTACTTGCTTTAGCTCCTAATCTTGAAATAGCAGTTGTATTTTATATGATAAGAATGTCTTTATCTCAGATGGACGTTCCAACAAGACAATCATATATTGTATCAATAGTAGAAGAAGATGAAAGAACAGCATCAGCGGGAATAACTAATTTGTCAAGAAATATAGCGCAAGCGATTAGTCCTTCAATTACAGGTTATATAATTGGATTCTTATCTTTATCTGCTCCTTTTATAATAGGAGGGTTGCTAAAGATATTGTATGACATAGTTCTTTACAGAAACTTTAGAAAAATAAAGCCATCGGAAGAAGAAGAAGAAGAAGAAGAACGATAAGATAAGACTACTAATCGTGAGATGATAGTGAGAATCACATTTTAGCAATCTGTTTCATCTACATATTTCTCAAGCTGATCTGAGATAATACCAATAGCGGTGTTAAAATAAGAGTCTAATGTTATAGTAACAAGAAGATAATATTAGTGATTTACATTTCAATTATTAATTAAAATTTTATATTTAAAAAAAAATTAAAATAACTAAAATCAATTTGTTATTTTTGTATATTGAGAGTTGTGCAGTTATCTTTGGATCAGTAATTGTGTAGAAAGTATATTTCCAGACGATAAATTAGTTGTAACATATTCTATGAATCCTTTTGGTTGAATAGTTCCTGAATCAAATATTTTTCCTACCATTAAGTCTTCAGGATTTTAACCATTAGTAAAAGAGTGATCTACTGTATCATATTGAATACGATTATTTGTTAGTATTAATAGTGCTACATGTTTAATGCTTTAATTTTTTTTTGATGAAAGGTGAAATCTACATTATAAAAGTTGTTGTTGTCATCATTTATTATTGTAAATTATGTCAGATTTATAACTTTAAATGCTAATTAACTTTCTATAGTAAGATAGTATAAATTCAATCCTGTTTGAATAACTTAATTTTCATGTGATAGAAAAAAGATTTTTGAGTATTAACCGTAATATTAATTATAGTACATTTAGTTCTCGAATGAATAATAATAGAAAGATGTCGACCAATTATAGTTATAAACAAAAGGAAAATTATGATGATGAATTCGAGAAAAAAACCTCTGGAATTACTGAATCACCTTGGTATGATGAGATACAGCAACAACAACCAATGAAATTTGATAAATTGAGGAGAAATATTTCTCATTCTGAATCAGTAGATGTATCTATTGTTGGTGGAGGAATTGTTGGCTTATCTACGGCATATTTGCTCTCAAAATCAGGAAAAAAAGTAGTTGTATTTGAAGATGGATATTTATGCAGTGGCGAGACAGGTCGAACTACTGCTCATATCACACATGCTTTAGACGACAGATATTATAATTTAGAGAAATTACATGGAATGGAAGGAACACGCCTAGCTGCAGAAAGTCATACTTCTGCTATAAATATGATAGAAGCAATAGTAAACCAAGAACATATTGATTGTGATTTTGAAAGATTAGATGGATTTTTATTTCTGGATCCGACCGATACGTTGGAATCATTAGAGAAGGAGCTTGAAGCAACTCACAGAGCAGGTATCACTGATACCGAAATCATTTCGAAGGTATCTGGTTTATCATTTGATACTGGACCTTGCTTATTGTTCCCAAATCAGGCTCAATTTCAACCATTAAATTATCTTAAAGGACTTGCCGACGCAATATTATACTATGGAGGAAAAATATATACTGAAACACACATTCAAGATATTTTAGCACCAAATGAAATCAAAACTTCTGATGGATATACAACTTTTTCAAAAAATATAGTAATAGCTACTAATGCACCCATTATTGACAAAGTAAGTAAAATTTATGATAAACAACAAGCTTATAGAACATATGTGATTGGAGCAAGAATCAAAAAAGATAAAATTCCTCTAGGTCTTTACTGGGATACTGGAAATCAAAATTCAGAAAATACAGTTGCACCATATCACTATGTCAGAATTCAAAGACATAGTAGAAAAGATATTGATTCAAAGTATGATGTATTAATTGTAGGTGGAGAAGACCATTTAACTGGAAGTATAATCGATGATAAAGGTATACAAGAACGATATACTAATCTTGAATCTTGGACAAGAAATCGATTTCCTATAGAAGACATTGAATTCCAATGGTCTGGTCAAGTCTTGGAACCAAAAGATGGGATTGCGTTCATAGGCTATAATCCTGGCAATGAAGAAAAAAAGAATATTTTTATTGCTACAGGAGATTCTGGAAATGGAATTACACATGGTACTATTGCTGGTATTATACTAACAGATTTAATTATCCACAAAACCAATCCGTGGGTTTCTCTATATAATCCATCGCGCGTTCCAAGAGAAAAGTCGAATAATTCACAAGACTCTAAAAATATAAAGAAAAAAGAAGAAAATAACAATGAACAAGAATCATCGTCAAAATATAAAGATAATAAAATGAACAAACCATCCTTTCAAGATTTGGATATTGACCAGGGGATCGTACTGGAAGAAGAAAAGATAGCTGCATATAGAGACTCTAACAACAAACTAAAACTTTATTCTGCTGTATGTACCCATTTAGGCTGTACTATAGTTTGGAACAATTCAGAAAAATCGTTTGATTGTCCATGTCATGGTTCTCGCTTCTCTGCTGCTACTGGAAATACAATTAATGGACCAGCTAACAAAAAACTGGATGAAAAAAAATACAATAATAATTAAAAATCAAATACATAAAATATTAAAGACTATTATTATTGATTATTAATGTCATTAGATGTAAAACCAGACCAGACAAAATGCAAAGAATGTGGAAAATTATTCGATACTACTGAGGGATTAGAACAACACTATGAGTTAGAACATAAATGGAAAAATAATAAAATTTAAGAGTTTAAAGTGCTCTGTTAAATTAGGAAAAGAAAAATAGATGAATAGAATTTAAAATCTTGTAAAAGTGAGCAAAGAAAATATAATAAAATTATTTAATATGACTTACTTTTACCAGTAAGTTAACAATGACTAAAAATGATAATAATTTTAAATTAATATATATCAATTTTGTCTAATTAATTAATAAAAACCAATCAAGGTGAAAACAATGATGAATATATGAATTATTTAGTATTGTTACATTTTGTTAATAATTTTAGCCTTTCAGATAAAACTAGTCAAATTTTTTCCTATGAACGCCACTATATATCCATGCCATTTTCTAACTACATGCAATCATATAATTGAGCTACTCTCCGTATATAGTGTATTTCTTAGCGTTCTACACCAAATGCTAATTTTATTGTAGCATTATATTTCGTAATACTATTGTTATTTGGGTCTACAGTAGCAGTTTTACTTACAACCTCAACCCCTGTAATACCTCGTATTGTTTTCGTTGCTTCCTGCAAAGCAACTTCTATTGCATCATCCCATCCTTTATCAGAACTACCAACAAGTTCTACAACAGTTGCAATTGATTCAGACATATTTGTTATGGATTTTTGTAATTATTAAATATTGTTATTGATATTATAATTGTATATTTAAATCCGACTTGCAGATTACAGAAGACTATCACACTAGATATGGCATTAGAACGTATAAAGTAAAAAGAGAGTATTTACAATCCATTAATTGACAGATTTTTTAATAATAGATTTAGAAAAAGATATAATAACAAAAATCAAAACCCAAATTAATGGCTATAACAGGTGACTTTTTTGTTGTAAAAAAAATAAAAAAGAACTACTTTGTTAAATTCTTTAATCCTTCACCAATATTTCCAACTAGATCCTTCGCTCCTTCAGTGATGTTGGCTCCAAGGTCAGTAACATTTTTTTGAATAGGAACTGCTGCACCCGTTCCATTGGTAGATTGGCTGGTATTCTGTATTGGTTGATTTGTAGATTTACTTATGTTCTCTATAGTTTGATTTATTTCTTCTTCTGATTGTGCAAATACTGAAATATTGAATGTTAATGATACAGTGAATGCAGTTATTAAAAATGTTATTGACAATATTAAAAATAATTTGCTGCTGTATCCCAATTTGTTATTATTTTAATTTATAGTTTTAGATATAAAAATTTTTTATATTTCGTTTCAAATCTATAATTTCAATTCCAATAAAAAACTTAAAAACAATCCATTGCATCTTCTTTTAATCCCTTTTTTAAAAATTCCTTAGTTGATTGTTGTTTATCAATACCAAGAAAGGGAGATGCATCATCTAGCATCTTATTATATAATTAAGTCCTCCGTAAATTTTTTAATTAATTATTGATGAATTTAATAGGATTATTAGCATAGAATGCATCACTTATAATAGATCATAAAAGCTTTGTTTTTTCTGGTTCAGAAAAGTATGATAGAAGATTTGCAATTTCTTCATATTTTGGTGCTATATCATCTAGTGTATAAGATAATAATATTTCTTTTTTTCTGAAATCATCATCAATCGTATCTTCTTGTGTTAATCTTAAGCGTGGATATGTGTGCTAGAAATTGATAATTTATCCTAAAAAAACATGTTTTCTTAGGGGTTAGAATTTGAAAGTTAGGATACATCCTTTTCGTTGCTATCATTAACTACTCACTAAAAGTAATAATAGATTCTGGGTACTTCAATGACGTATTGAATTCCATTTTCGAGTGAAAGGTTGTTTGCATAGACTCATATCCACTTTGGAGCTTTCAATCATTTTAAAAATAGTATATATTTTATTTAACATGTACTAAAAAGAGTAACTCTGAGTAACTCTTTGAATGGATAAATTACTACACTTATTCAAGACTTAAAAATTGAATATACTTTTTTTATTAAAATATCACTTTCATCAGTATTTTTCATACCCTCTACGAGTCTTGAATAAGAATTAGCCATGTATTTCAGTTGTTGCCTAATAGTACCTGAATAGTTTTCGTTTGTTATACTTAGTATTTCATCTATATCCAAGTCCACAATTGTAAAACTCATTCTGTTAAGCTCATATAGAACTACTGAAACATTACGGAGATCTCGCTCATGAGAATGTTGCTTGTCTGTGATAACCGATGATAGCAGCTTTGAAATTTTTACTTTTTGTTCTCCAGTTAATTCTCTGTGATACATATTTAGGTTTCCATAAACCTGAATAAGAGTATAACTAGGTTGCTACCTTTTGTATATGTATTCTGTTAATTTATTATTTATAAAAATCGTACATTTTAATGACTAAAACATGAATACTTATTGACTTAAATCCTATAGATAGTTGGAGTGTCGACTATAACATACCTGAGCTTGCCTATTGCATATTAAGGTGAGGTAAATAATAAAAAACAAACTTCATCCTAGGATTTTACCTAATTCTTTCTCTATATCTGCCATGTCTTTATAACCTTTTTTGGGAAGTCTCTTGAATATTTTCAAAATATCTTGGTGTATATCTTTACTAATTTTTACTCTATTTTTTTCAACATATTTTATTATATTTTCTTTAGATTGTGGTAAATCAATTCCAGATAGAGCTTTTGCCAATGTAGCAGCTGAAATTACAGAAGTTACTGCCTTTTTACCTCCTTTCTTACTCGGGGATTCAGTTTTTTCAACTTCTTTTGCACTTCTCACCTTTTTTCCACTCTTAATCTCACCTATCGCTATTGCCACTTCAGCTGAATCTCTATATGTCCGTTCTGGAAGGTTCTGCAGTATATTAAATAATTCTTCTTCCACAATTTTTGGCTCTTGCGTAGATTTGACATAACTTATTATTTCATCTTTAGATTTTGGAAATCTTATACGAGATAAGGCTTTTTCAACATCTGCTGCTGATGGTGCTGGTTTGGGATGTGATGTTAGTACATGTCTTTCTAATCTTGATTTTTGCTCATATCCTTGACCACATATCTGGCAAGTAAATTGTGAAGTTGACATGTTATTATTTTTACCTCTTTTTATCTTGATAATTTTATTATATTTTGAATATTATTTATCTTAACTTGCCAACCTCAATCTCAACATCTGTTATT
>JAATVK010000248.1 GCA_014523485.1 Nitrososphaerales archaeon TH5894 | reverse complement strand
GTAGTTGCTGAACCCCATTATTCTGAATTAATAAAAAAAGAATTGATTAATAGACAGATAAATGAAGAAATTATAATAATTGATTCAGATTCAAATAAAGTATCTCATACGTTTGATAATCTTAAAGAATTGCTTAAACAAAGGATTAATCCACCAGTCGTATATTTTGTAGGTTCAGTTTGGCTAAAAGATGTATTTGATTCAATTGTTAAATCACAATTTAAAGAATACAAGATTCAATTTGAAGGGGCATTAGACCATCGACCTGTCATGGAAGTTGAACACGATAAATCCCTTGAAACTTTCAAAAAAGGAAAAGAACACTTTAAACAGGTAATAAAAAATAAAGCATTCGATATGTTATTAAATTATATTTTCCCAGAAGACCACAAATAACTATCTTTCAAAAATAAGAATTAAAAAAGAAGTTTAAGTTAGAAATACACTATTTAATAAAATTAATTAGGTTTTATCGAGCTAATTTGGATTCTTTAGTGAACAAGTCCGCTACTTGTTCTTTAGTAAAAGCAAAATTCCATACTTGGATATCATCCAATTGTCCTGTATAATTACCATTTATCTTTCCCTTTTCAGCTAAAGAATTCGCTCCCAATCTTATGGTCTGTTTTCCTGTATTATCAGGTGTTATTCCTGTTTTTGTTGTGTTAGTCCCAACTTCTAGCCCGTCCATATATAGCTTTAACAAATGTAATTTTTCGTCAAAAGTTAGAATTGCATTGTGCCAGACGCCATCAGCATATGAACCCTGGGAAGTAATATAATTATCCTCTCCACTTGAGGTCTCAAATCCGCCTCCAACTTGTTCTCTATTGTTAAGCCATATTCCATAGTTAAGATTAAATCCAGGTCTGTCACTTCCAAATCCTCCTTTATTTAGTAAAAAAGCATTATCTCCTGAAGTGACATTCATTGCTGTATTAAACCATACAGATACTGTAAAACCATTTAGATTAATATCACGACTATTTACAACATCTGCATAATTAATACCGGAAAATTCTATTATCTTGGAATTCTTAACAACAGGAGATTCGTTCTCTTGAGCAAATATATCTATATTATTTAATATACTATTTTTGTAGTTTTCTGTCAATCCAAAGTATAACAATAAAATAACAAAAATGGAACCTATAATACTGGAGATTCTTCTATTCATTTAGTGTGTTATAATTTTTGACAATTTAAATATTTTTTCTTTTTATCTCATAGAAGAATAATAATAGTAATTTAAAAAGTCAGATTTGTAGGTATAAAATTACCAACTAATTTTTTTTGGAGATGTAAGTTGCTTTTCTAATTCATCTAATCTATGAACTGAATCTGGATTCTTACGTAATTCCAAAAAAGAGTCATCATTTCTAATTTTTTGCATCACTGCAATTACCTCTTCTTCTGTTACACCATGTTTTTTATCATATTCTATTTGTTTTGTACAATTAGACATAGTACTATATTTTTTAAAATTGCGCTTCTCAAATGAAGTCGCAGTTGGAGATAACCCCTTTACATAACGAACAATTACTTTTTCAACATGTTCTAAATGCCACTCTCTCATAGCAAAACTATTAGGTTTCATAAATATATCCACATCTATTTTTGCCAAAAAGGATATTTAAATTAATATACAAATTATATTGTGGAATCATTATATTTATAATATATATGAAGTTTTTTTCATATGCTAATACATTTTCATCAAAATTTTTAGAAAATTATTCTGATAAATATTCTGATAATTTGAGGTTGTCTTCTCCGGGTATCTTTGCAATTTCGAACCTTTCTTTGACTTTTAATAACGTAGCAGTTGCATCAATTCCTAATTTTGTTGTAAGTAAATTCACTTGGTCACTAGAAGGATCAAGGCTAGATCCTTTTGCATTCTCAATAATAATCAGGTCTTTATCTGCTTGACATCTTGTTGCCATGGCATATTCTACTTCTACAGAATTTGTAGGGTTAATATCTTGATCAACGACTATTGCGATTTTAAGTGAGGGATGAGCAGCAAATGCTGCAAGTAAAGCATTTTTTGACTCTCCTTCTACTCTTTTCTTTATCTGTATTACTGCTGTTAACCAATTGCTTCCTCCGTCTGTCAGTAACACTTGCGATGTAGTTGGAACAACGTTTTTTACTTGATCTAGCATCTTTGACTCCACAGGTAATCCCATCAATAGACGATGTTCAGAATAACCAGGAAGAATATCATGGAAAATAGCGTTATCTCTAAATCTTATATTTTCTAATTCAAATATAGGTTGCTGTCTTCTAAAATCATATGTTTTTAGCATTTCTACCATCCATTCTTCATGGGTTTTATCAGATAATATTTTTCCTTCTAAAACGATTTCTGACATTGTAGGAATAAGAAGCTGCGAAAACTTGTTAATACCTAATTGCAGATTTCCGTTTAGTAGTGTATTTGCTATATGCATTTCATCTATACCATAGGATGCTTGGTAAGCTGCTGCTATGTTAATTGCAGGATGAACTCCTATAACAATTGCAACCTTCAAATCCTCCCCATGATCTTTAGCATACATAAAACATTTATGCAAATGTCTTCCCTCTACCATTCTTATTGCCATGTTTTTATCATCTAATTTTAACAACCGATGGGTAGAAGAATTTTGATTTCCCTTTTCCAGGTCTTTTGCATACACAATTGATGAAGTAATATATGGTCCAGCATCATTTTCAAAATGTGTAACAATAGGAAGAACAGATAATGTATTTGATGAATTTTGATAATATGGAATGTCATTTCCTGTTTTTACTTTAATATTCATATTGTTGATAGATTTGTTAATGATTGAATGGATATCGTTTTTTTCTTTTGCACCTATTGCCATGGCAAATCTTTTTCTTGTTCCAATAAGATTACTAATAACTGGAATAGTTTTATCTTCAACATTTTCGAATATTACAGCTTTATTACCATCAAGTTTACTGACTATTGCTGGTAATTCAAATGTGGTGTTAACATTCTTTTTAATTCTAATGATCTCATTTTCGTTTTCAAGTAATTCTATAAATTTTCTTAGGTCATTCTGAAAATTAATCATGTTAGAATTATCATTTTGCATCTTTTTCAGCCTGTGTGCTTATCATATTTAGTATCTCACCCATAATTGTTTTCATACTCTTAATATCTAATGGTGTTTTAATATGGAGAGACACTAAACAAATTCCATTTAACATTAATGATATTCTTTGAGCAATGGATTTAATGAAGATTGAATCGAATTTGCTGGGTATTACTATAGTTGATGTTACTTTACTTGATATGCTAGAAGCGATTGTAACAGATCCGATTTTATTAGAATTTTCTGATATTATGATAAAACATCCATTTTCAAAAAAAATTGATTTTACATGAACGATTTTTTTATCATCTATCTGAATATCTTTGACTAAAATACCGTCTTTCTCTTCCATTTTATGCTATCATTATTTAACCAATATCATTTTTATTAAATTAAGTTAATAATAATATTGAAAAACTTGTATTTTTAAAGATTTGATTTCGCTATACGAATTATTACTATTAAAAATTATAGAGGGTTTTAATTCTTTGTACACAAATACTTAAAATAGAATTTATGCCAAAATTATTAAATAATCTACGTTATCGTTACAACAAGTTATAATATATATATTAATTATCAAATGTAAATTATAAATAGATTCTTTGATCTTTTAATCAGTATTATATTAATTATGATCTAGCTTTGGATCATAAATCTTGCCATTTCTAAAAGCAATTAGTCTAGCAGATGATTTATCTTTAAGTATTCTTCTATTACTTTCATTATTTTGGATGGATGAAGTTCCATACTCATTTACTATCTCAACATGAACCAAATCTTTAAAATTGGATTTTATTAAAAATGCAATAGTTCTAGCCATATTGATGTTACCGTCTCCTATTCTTACAATCTTTTTCTTTGCATTTATCTCTGAGAGTATTTTGATAATAAAATTCAAAGTTGATTCGATTGTAGATAATACT
>JAATVK010000036.1 GCA_014523485.1 Nitrososphaerales archaeon TH5894 | reverse complement strand
GAGAGCGTTAACTTAGATTTACAAAAAAAAATTGATCAATTTTTAACTAAAGAATAGGTACTAATTATTAAACTTGTGTAAAGTATTTTTATAAGTTTTTTAATAATATATTATCTATTTTCAATACGTAACGGCAATTTAGATTACTAATATTAGAATATTCATCAAGATCATATTCCATATTTGTGTCTATGTATGGAAAATCATTAATTTTAACTTTAAACTTGTTTGATTAAAAATATTAATAAATTATATTTATTTATTTAGATAATATATTGCTGCTATTTCATTTACTAATATTTTTATGGTTATTGGAATTATCTACAGGCAGATGTTCTATATGTTTTTGTTTTTTTATGATGTAATACCTAAAACACATAAGCAAAGAAAAATGGCTTCCTATATACATTTGGTGGTACAATGTTATGCTTTATTATTGGTTTTGCTGCTATTGTAAGATTAATAAAGATTCATATATATCGCATATTACAGAAATTTTTATATATTATTAACTGAATGTAATTTTAATGATATATATAAAAACTCTAGTCATTTGTATAGTTAGTATGTTTTTCTTAACTGGAAATTTTATTCCTAAATCAGATGTTTTTGCTCAAGTTATATCTAATAATTTAGAAGAATCTGATGTCTATATTCAACTATCTAATATATTAGACAATACTGAAAAGAATTTAGGTAATGTTATCGACGCGATTAATTCTGGAGAAAAAGAAAATGCATTAAACATTATATCTAATACCACTATGAATATTAAAGAAATTAGGAATGGAATAAATCTAATTGTAGATAACCCAATTCATGGTGGAGATTAGATTAGTAAATAATTTAAATTACATAATTTTAGATTGTAATTCTTCCACATATGTTTTAATCGCAGTCTTTTTTTTGTTATATTAATAGTACGTAATAATTTTAAAAATAACTTTTTATAATTTTAATGAAAGTAAAGTTAGATATTGTTCTCTTTATTAAAATACATTAGATTCTTATTTTAGAACTGCTATAGGTATTACTCCAGATGGACCCACCCTGATACAAGTAATAAAATTAAATTGACTACATTTCATTTTTTAATTTCTTATTATATAAACAAAAGAATTTCTGTAACTATTGGACAGAGGATGGTATTCATTTATCTCTTCTATCTTTACAAACTTATTTTTTTCCAAAACTCTAATAGAAGGCTTATTTTCAGGAAAGACATAAGCTGAGATTTCTATCAATTTTAATATATCAAATGCATAGTTAACAATAAGTTTAACAGATTCTGTTGCTATACCTTTACTCTGGTATTGTTTACCAATCCAATATCCAATATTTGCTTTTTTGTTACTATAATTGATATCGTTAATACCTATAGTTCCACTTAGTAACTGAATCGATTGCGATTGATTTTTAAAATCTATAGCAAAGGTTATTCCTTTATGTAACCTAAAATCATCACAACAAGATTTAATAAATTTTAAAGCATCCTCTATTTTGTAAGGATAAGGAACTTTATAAAGATATTTAGATATATCATAATTCATAAGACTTACTATAGTTGTTGCATCATTCTTTGAAAGTTCTCTTAAATTGACTAATTTTCCAAATAATTTTGGGAAAGATACATGAATCATTTGTTAGTTATTCAATTATATTAAAATGTTTTATTTACCTAACTTCTAATTTATAGCAAGGTCAGTCAATTATTTTAAGTATAGAGCAAGTAATTTCTCCGGTTCATGAATGAATATAGTGGTCAGTGTGATCTAGTCCTTAAAGAATATGAAAAATTAAAAAAGGAGTAAAAAAAAGGTTAAGATAATAGACATAAACAAGTTTGATGTTCCTAACTATATATCTAAAAAAAGTATAATTATATTTTTTATTATACACAGGTTTAGAATTATATTTAACAATAACAATTCCATAGAATGAATTGTTGATAAAATTAAATAGGAACAATAATTATTTCATGATATAATATTGAGCTAAGACATGACTTTTCTTATGTTTTTTTATTTGTAAATAATATATAGAATGTTTTACTATGATTATCTTAACTTCTCATGTGGTATTAATACTAAAATAAGTAAATCACTTATCTAATAATATGGGAAATAGAAGTAGGACAGAAATAGTCAGTAATATACTTGATGCTGCAAATGGAGGAACAACGAAGACAAAAATTATGTACATAGCTTTTCTAAGCTATAACCAATTAAACGAATATCTTTCTCTTTTGGTAGAAAACAATCTAATAGAATATCTTGATGGAACTAAAACATTCAAGACTACAGAAAAAGGATTGTTCTTTCTTAAAATACATAATGAAATTGGAGAATTGTTACAACAAACTACCATGAAAAACAATAACTAATTATTAATTTTATACGCTGGAAATCAGTAATACATTTTAAATAATCTAAATAATTTTATAGTGAAGAAAAATTTTATACATAGATGATAGAATACAAAATTGGAAAATAAGTTAAATATTTTTATATATATGTAGCACATGGGTATTTGTATTCTTCCTGGAATTCCATGAATGTATAATAATAACTTGTACTTGCAGAGTTACACCACTTTGGTTTTTCGACAATAAGATCAATATCGTTTTGTTCAGCAAATGCTAAATTTAAAGAAATAGATAATACCATGATTAAAATATTTATTGTGATTAAAATTAGGAGAATGTTCACTTCAATACTATATTATCTAAAGATTATTATAAATTTTCAATTCTTCTTATATCGGAATTAGATATTTACAGATATATTAAATCCTACTGGGAACTAATCTTATAAAATACGGTACTATTTTTTTGGAAAGTACTTGGTATTGTTATTGCTGATATTGTAGAACGCTTTTTATTATTAATTTTTTAAATTCTTTATCAGGTATATTGTTTCTTATTTTCATAAGCTTAAAAGCATCATTACCTACCAAGTATCTTAATTCTGATTGATTTTCTGATGTAATTGCTTTTAAGATGACCTTGGCTACCTCTATTGGAGGAGAACCTCTTTCAAATCTAGGCTTAAATCCTGAAATCCTCTTTTGTGTCATTTCAGCATATGACGAATTATGATCACTAGTGACTCTTTTTCCTATTTTTAAATTATTATCAAAATTAGTTTTAATTACACCAGGTTCTATAAGTATAACCTTTATTCCGAATTGCTCTATCTCATAAGCCATAGATTCAGATAATCCTTCTAAAGCAAACTTTGAACTTACATAAGCAGAAGTAAGAGGAAACCCTATTTTACCAGCAATTGAACTTGTATTTACTATTGTACCACGTTTTTGTCTTCTCATTATTGGTAAAACTGCTTGGGTAACTCTTATAACACCAAATACATTAGTTTCATATTGTTCTTTGAATTCTTCAATAGAAAGCTCTTCAAATGGTCCTACTAATGCATATCCTGCATTATTAACTAAAACATCTATTCTTTCTTGTTCATTTGTTATCTTATTAATTGCTTCTTTAACAGATTCATCAGCAGTGACATCAAGTTGTAAAATTTCCAAAGATAGTTTTTCTTTTTGTTTTAAGTTAGTAATTGCTTTAGATTTATCAAGATTACGCATTGTAGCATATGTATAAAATCCATTTCTTGCTAATAACAAAGAGGTTTCAAATCCTATACCAGACGAACTACCTGTGACTACTGCAATTTTCTTATTACTGTCACTATTCATTTTACTATTATCTCATTATCTTTAAGCTAAACAATGTGTTAATACTTTTCATTTGATTAGCTACCTACTTGATAATTATATCGATATTAGACACTACTTATCAGTAGCCAAAATAAATAGAATCTAGGTAATTGAGATTAATAACAGTTAAGCTGTAAATGATAATAAAAAAATTTTTTATTAATTTAAAAAATAAATCATTTAATATTGTTATTAAATTTGTAAATCTAATAAATACTAGTGCATTTAATTACTACTAATAATAAAATAGAAATATTCCAAAATATAATAAAAATTGTTGCCAACTATAGAATTATATTATTTTGTAATTGCCTAAGATTAAAATGGAAAAAAAGCAGAGAATTGCAGTAGTCACAGGTAGTTCGTCTGGTATAGGATTTGAAACCTCTTTGTTATTAGCAAGAAATGGATTTTATACATATGCTACAATGCGAGATACACTTAAGAGCGAAAAAATTAAAAAAATTGCAAATAAAGAGAATCTTCCTTTAGAAGTTTTATCGATGGATGTAAATAATGATGACTCAGTAAGAAATGCAATACACAAAATAATTGATGAAAAAAAGAAAATTGACATTTTAGTTAATAATGCAGGTTATGGCTTATTTGGTGCTTTAGAAGACATATCAATAGCAGATATAAAACAACAATTTGAGACAAATCTCTTTGGAGAAATTAGAACTATTAAAGAAGTTTTATCTACTATGAGAAAACAGAAAAATGGAATAATCATAAATATAACTTCTATTGCAGGGTTAGTAGGAATACCTGCAGAATGTATATATGTTAGTACAAAATTTGCATTAGAAGGATTAAGTGAATCTATATCATATGAGCTTCAGCCATATGGAATTAAAGTAATACTTATGGAACCAGGTGTTATTAATACTAATTTTGTATCAAGTATAAAATTCTCAGATAAAACTGATGATAAATCACAACAAACTTTAAGTAAACAAGAAAAATCAGAAATTAACTACTCAGGTAATAATATCAAGAAAAAGAGTTCTTCATATTATTCCAATACTATAGATACATTTCTATCTCATTATTATCCTGCTATGAAGAATGCCCCTCTACCAAAAGAAGTTGCTACTGTAATACTTGAAGCAATTAAAAATTCTTCAAAGTCTTCAGAATATTTGTTCAGATATATAATAGGAGGAGATGCTAAAACTTTTGCACAAGCAAAAAAAAATATGTCTGATTCAGAATTGCATGAATTTATTTCAAATAAATTGTTAAAATAAATATTACTATCATAAAAAAAATGAGATTCAAAGTTGATAATATAGTTTGTATAGATGACAAAAGATTTACTAGTCATATAATATAAAATTAAGATGATTGTATCTACAGAACATGATTATGCACAGATATCTTTAACTTCTCTTATATACCTTAGTAACTTATTTGTTAATATGTCAACAAAAGAAGATAAAATTAATGAAAAAAACATAGATACTACTAAATTTAGCACAGACAATACTAACTTTAATGAAAGAACAAACATAGACTACAATAACACCTTAAATCAACAAGAAGATGCAATAAATAAGACACTAGACAACACCTTACATAATATAAAAAGAACAACTGATGAAGCTACACGAGAGATTCCACGATATACACAACGTATTGCTGAATATCAAGAACAAACTGTTAAAACTATAAAAGATATTGCTTCTGACTTTATTGAAGCAGAAAAACAAGTAATAAGCTCTTTTCAATCACAAGTAGACAAAAGTGGTGTATGGGATTTATATAATCCACAAAGAATCGCCGAAAATTACGCAGTAATGGTGAATAACTTTACAAGTTACCTGTTAAATACTAGCAATTTACTAAATAATGCTCTAGCATCAAATATCAGAGTATACAATACAGCACTTGAACAAACACGTGATAATGTAAAGGCTTTCGCAAAAACAAACACCAATTACATACAAGCAGTTAATAGACAAAATTCACGTAAATATTAGCAACAATAACAATATCAACGAAAGACCGACAAAAGACCAACTAGGTTTTAATTTTAACCTAGTATATAGTCTGAAATTTTGAATTATTGTACCAATCCATTTTTATTTTATTTTATTACCAAATTGAGATATTATCACTTTATAAACATTCATTAAATTAATGAAATTCAATTTGAATATTTAAGTATTAAACTACATTGAGTATTGAATATAAAAAAAATTTATTTATCTATAATTTTATTCTTAAGTTTAGAGAAATCTACGATTTCAATGTTCAATTGCTGATTATCAGACAACCAATTATGCTTTCTGAAAGGTTAAATGACATTGAAAAGACAAATAAAGTTATTAATTTTTATAAAAAATAAAAGATGGTTATTACTTTGCTAAATCTTGCAATCCTTTGCCAAGAGTTTCAGCGAGACCTTTTGCACCTTCAGTAATATTTTCTCCGAGTTTCTTTGCTCCTTCACTTATGTTGGATCCAATTTCGCTAGCATTTCCTTGAATTGCTTCACCAGTTTGATTGGCACCTTCTTGCATGTTTTCACCAGTTTTATTAGCAGATTGGCCTACATTCTGTGCTGCTTGATTTGCTGCGTCACCAGCATTATTCATTGATTGATTCATACCTCCTGCTTGTGCGAATGCTGAATTAGTTACTATAGAAGAAATAAATATCGTGGCAATGAATATTGCCGTTGCGGTTGTTAATGATTGAACCATTCCCATCAATCAACTACTCTTTCTTTTGCTTTTTCTGCCTCGTATTCTGCACCGGTGTCTCTATCAGTGTCTTCAATCTTTTTACCTATTGCTCTAGCTCCTGCCTTTATTTTATCATCTAATCCTACATCTTCATCTGTCTCAATTTTTATGTCTTTATCGTTTTCCATTGTAATTGTTGTTGTACATTATTATTTATAGCAATTATATTTAGATTATACATAATAATTTTATATATCATTTATACTAATGATATTATATATTTTAGAAATTTATAGATTAAAAAACCATGACATAGTAAATATAACACATCTACTATACCTTCTATTTAGCTTTTTTAAATTGATTATATTTCCTGTGTCTTTTACTAACTAAGTTATTTATTAGGATAGTTCATTATACAGTCAAGTTGACTTTTCCTAATATGAACAATTTGTAATTATATAATTTTAAATTAGTTTCATTGCTTAATTAGGTAAAATGTCTTCTAAGACATAAAAAATCGTATATGTATATATTTCCTGTTAAGTAAAAAAAGTTTATGAATAAAATAAAAAATACACTAACATTAGATATAAAACACAAAAGAAAAGTAGAACATATTGACCACTTATTCCACAGTTAATTGAGCCTGAAAAATGATAAATTTATCTATACATTCGCTCTTTGAATTTATAGGATGTTTGACTCCTTAGTATTTTTAAATTATTTTCTATACTCTCAGCTTCTTTGATCAATGGTTTTATTTCACAATATGCTTCAGGAACAATTTTGCTCACAACCTGAGCAACATTTGCTGCGGCTCTAAAATCTGGTCCTCCTGATATGACATCAACTACAAATACAACTACATCAATATTCTTCCAATTTGATTCATTTAAAAGAATTCCAGGAATTCCGTTTACTGTTCCATTTTTATAAGTCAAGATTCCTATTTCATTTAATTCTTTCATTATAATTGGAGAATTCGAAATCACATAGAGCGAACGCTCTTTTTTTGTTCTATCTTTTTCAATTTTCCTACCTGCAACACTTATTACGGTCTTGCATTTATTATAATTGGACCAATTCAATATTGTATGAGCAATTTGTCTATAGGATGATGATTCTAGAATTGCTTCAGAAACAAAGAATGCTAACTTTTTCTCTTCATTTGCATATATTCTTGCTGGAAAATTTGGTTTAGCATTATAAATTACTGATATAGGAGGAAAAAGAGGAGAATCAAGAATACCCACTAATTCAGTTTTTAACGAATTGATAAAACATCCAATCGCTATAGTACTAGTAAGACCAATCCCTTGGAAACCATCAAATACAACACCGCCTTCAATATTAATTTCCTTTAATTTTCGAATTTCAATTGTTGGTTCGGTATGCATGAATATGTTTATAATTCATTATTTTAAATTGTTTGCTTAACAGTTCTAAAAGTATAGGTTGTTTGATCTTGTTATAAATATTATAGACTTAAAAAATTACCTGACTGAATTTCTGGTTTTTAATTTAGTCTTTATTGAATCTTTCTATATTATTTATCCCATTTTAGTTAATAATAATATTAATAATATAAACCCAGAAATAAGCTTCAATGTTTTAATGCCAACTCTAGGCTAAGAACTTATTTTAACACTTTTTTATAGACAAAAATGCATTTTAATATTTTATATATGTAATCTGTATTACTATCTAGTAATATTTAGAAAAGTTAAATAATTGTCCATATATTTCTTAGATACTCTTATTTAGAACCCAATATTGATATTAATCCCTACAAATTACTTAATTGTTCCATCTATAGATAAGACAAATATATATTTTAAATAAAGATGATAATTTTCAATTATTAAATTTATTTCCAAATTTACAGATCAACATAAGATGGTATCATTTTACTTTTTCCATATTATGAGATAAAGATGGAAGAATTACTCCATACTACTACTCTTCTGTTTATTCACAATTATGATTTATAGTCTGTAATAACTCTAAAAAATAAATGAAAATATACTATTCGAAAAATATTCTATTCGTAGTATAATGTTTGTAGTTAAGGTTTTGCATCATAGATTATGTTAAATGGTGTCTGAGTTGCACGTCTGAATTTGCTAAACCCAGATGCTTCTGATATCTCTTTTATTTTTTTCTCACCTGCCTGGGCTCCTAATGCAGGACCATTATCTGCTAAGGAATTTGGGACACATACAAGAGTAGATGCTGCATAATATGTTCTGCCTACTGCATTAAGATTCTCTTCTACCTTGTCATTAGCCATTGGTTCTATAATCATACAGGTTCCATCTGGTTTAAGTGATTGCTTTGCAAATTTCATTGCTGCTATAGGATCACCCATGTCATGAAGACAGTCGAAAAAAGTAATTAGATCATACTCATTACCAATTGAATCATCATTAGCTGATACCGAGCAAAATTCTATATTCCCTGTTATTCCTTCTTTTCTTGCTTGCTCTTTAGCTTGTTCAATAGAAGGACCATGATTATCAAAACCATAAAATTTAGAATTTGGATAAGCCTTAGCCATAAGAATTGTTGAGATACCATAACCGCATCCAATGTCAGCAACTTTAGCTCCTTGCTTTAGTTTTTCTTCGACTCCATTAAGTGAAGGAATCCATGAACTCACAAGATTTCCAATATAGTTAGGTTTAAAAAATCGCGCAGTGCCTTCAAAGAGATCGTGATGATGTTCACCCCATCTCAATCCCTTTCCAGTTTTGAACATTTCTACAAACTTATCTTCGTCTTTAAAATAAGATCTGATTGCTTGATATGCTCCATGTATATATATAGGACTGTTCTCATCTGCTAATGCCATTGCTTGTTCTGGTGGAAGAGTATATTTTCCATCTGATGCATTGTACGTTATATATCCTCCAGCAGCTTGATTTGCTAACCATTCTCTAATAAGTCGTTCATTTGTGTTGGTCTTTTTTGCTAATTCTTCAGATGTAATAGGCTTTCCTGATTCTGCCATGGCTTTGTATAAACCAAGTCTATCTCCAATAAGCAAAAGCATTGAACTCATAGTGCTAGCGATATCTTCAACAGCTTTTAGCATGAATTCGTGTAATTTTTGTTCATTAATTTTGTTGGTAGAATTTTCTGATTGCATGTTTTTGTAAAGTAATAAATAGTATTTATTCTTTCAATTGAGGAGAAGATAATAATGGTCATTTGTAAATTTTAAATTATTTATTACTCACATAGTTAGCTATATTCCAAAGATTAAACTTGGTTAAAGTCTTTACGCTATTTTAACTATTTAAATAAAGTCTTTATAGTATGCACAATAAAGTCTAAGTTACTATATATTAGTTATATATTATATTTCATAATTTATTCTAAAAATAGATTTTCAAATATCTATATGAATATCACATAAACTGTAAATTTAAAATAAAATAGTATTTCAATATCTTGGACAATTTTTTAAGTACAGAAAAATAATGATTATGCTGAAAATATATTAACAATACATTTTCATACTAATATACATGCATATAGATTCATATATATCTCAGATATAAAAGAATAAATTAATAAAAGTAAGTAACTAATATTTATTTAAATAAAATATATTATTATGGTTATTTGGGTTATTTGAAATTTACATATGTTCTTTAGTATAACATTTTAAAACCTTTGCAGTACCTATATCCTTTAAGCAAGAAATCGATTCAATATTCTTTTTTATAACTTTTCCACTGGATACTTTTTCAAATATTTCTGTAAATAACATCACATCTAATATTTGTGTAGGTTTATTTTGTTTATAACTACACAAAAACCCTTCTTTTTCTGCTTCCACAGTCTTTGAAATACCATTAGAACTTACTACAGTCTCCATTTCTATTGGAGACATTATATTTAATGTTCTTAAATTCAGAGGGTCGCAATCAACTGCAAAAGGATATTCATTGGAAATAAGAATTTTCTTTGAATCACAATAGGACACAGTACCGTTATATCCTTTCACACATGTAACAGTTTCCACGGTTTTATTTAAGGTAGATTGATTTTTCATGTTTTCAAATAGTTCTGTAAAAAGACTTACCACCGCTATTACTGGAGCACCATTCTTTGTTGTACATTTGAAAATTTCTTTTTAGACATGAATAGTTTTTGTAACATCCTTGAAAATAACAGTGTTCATATCTATAGGGTCAGTTGGAGGATTAACTACTTGACATTTAGTAACTTTTATTGGATCAGGAATGTTAGTGGCTGTTTCCTTTTGAGCGTGTATGAATAATGGCTGTATTATTATAAAACCTGTTATTAATAAGGCAGTTAGAATTGTTGTAGAGATAATTTTATTTGAATATATTATTCTCATTAATATCATTTATTTTAACTAAAATATCAAAGCTATGCATCATTTATCCTAATTTTTTAATAACTTTTTACTATTTTTTATTCTTCCTTTCATTAGTCAATTTGATGTTTTGAACTAATAGATATTGAAAAAGATACAATGAACCTGTAAGTATTGTGATATTTATTAAAAAAGATTTAATAAAATATGGTGGGATTATAGTATTCGAAAATTTGTAATGATATTTAATTACTGCTATAACAAAGCTTTTAACACCAAAAAATTTTATAAGTTATTGATAATTATTTGTATGTCATCTTTATTACAGCAAAAATATTGATAAAAAAGCTTTTATAATTTTAAATTGTTTATGTTATTTGAGAACTTTACGATTATTAAACCTTTATTGTAATAAACTGATGATGATAATACAAAATTAGATGAGATTTTTCTTTCTCTGGACAATAGATTAAAATAAGTAAATCATATATGTATTATACATGAAATATAGAAGCAGAACAGAAATAGTCGGTAATATACTTGATGCTGCAAATGGAGGAACAACGAAGACAAAAATTATGTATAAAGCCTTTCTAAGTTATGGGCAATTAAAGGAATATCTTTCTCTTTTGATAGAAAACAATCTAATAGAATATCTTGATGGAACTAAAACATTCAAGACTACAGAAAAAGGATTAAACTTACTAAAAATGCACAATGAAATGGGAGAATTATTGCATACTACAGTCAAAAACGTTTAGTTAATTTTCTATTATTTCAATATAATAAAATACTCATACGAGAATTAGAAATCTGAGATAGAATTAAAATAGTTTAGAAGGCGTTTGTAGCTACTTCTTTAACTAGTGTAATAATATGTAGTTCTTTAAAGGTATTAAAACCTCTTTTATTGGATGTTTAGTCTTATCTTGATATAAAAGCGATGTATTAATAGGATATTTTCTTCCTATTAAAATGAGACATACATGAAGATATGTACGATATAGTTAGTCATATATAGATAATAAGTAAGATCTTCCAATAATAATATAAGGTTTAAAAAGTATTTTTATAAAGTGTTTAATATAATATATAATTATCTAATAATATTAATTAATTTTTAGATTGAAAAGCGAATGTAGTTGGTTCTTTATTATTTGTATCATAAATAAATTGCATTCTTAATAATTTGCCATATATAACTATATCCCTAGACATATTTTCAATACGTAACAACAATTTAGGATTACTAATATTAGAATATTCATCAAGATCATATTCGGTATTTATGGATACCCCATAAGGCAAACTCCAGCCATAACATTGACGTATAGCAGTTCTCATATGGTCCATAACAGTCAATCCTTTTTCATGAGAAGATACGATATATCCAAATATTTTTCCTGAAAATTCATACCAGTAATAATCTAAAAAATTTTTCATTCCTCCTGACATTGATCCATGATAGTCAGGCGTAGCCAGGATAAATGCGTCAGCATTTATTATATGATCATTTATTTTTTTAATGTCTTCAGAAATTTCTTTTGGTTTATTAGGATTAAAAATAGGGAAATTTATTTTACTCAATTCTATTATGTTTGTGTTTGCTCCATATCTTTGTGATTTATCTAAAACCATTTTTAATATTTTATTACTTGAAGAATTTTTTCGTAAACTAGAACCTATACCTAAAAGCTTAAACCCTGTTATTTTTTTATTAATTAAATTTATCACAGATTCATCTATTTCCATTTTTTACTTTTTCTGTTCTCTTTAATTTATTTGTTAAAGCTTTCATTAACTGGATATTTATTTAATTTCTATATCATTATTTACTCTTGGATATACGATATTAATAAAATTTCAAATTTAATATCTATTTATTTTCTTTTTATTTAAATATAGACTGGGTTAATTTAAGGTAAATTCACTTCCTTTTAACTAGACAATAAATAATTCTTGTTAGATGTCATATCATCTATGAGAAAATAAAGAATTGTATCCAGTATCCAGTTATACACATGAAATAGGTTACATTCATTATTACAACAAAACAAGATCTTGATGATAATATCACTTATGAAGAAAAAGAGAATTTAGCCGGTGCTAGAATATCCTTAACCAGAAGTATCCTTGAAGTAGAATTTGATAAAGAGATGGAAAATATAGGAAAAGTCTTGAAACCTATTTGATAGACAATCTGATAGCAGATTTATAGTATTTCAATCAAAAAATCTATGAATTTATTTATAGAGAATATTAATGAAATAAAAAAGATCTTTAATAGTAATGATGATGATTCCCCTACTATTAACCCCAAAAAAATAAAGGAAGGTGTTTCAATGATTACAATTTCTCTTCCTTGGGAAGAAAAGGAGTTGAAAAATACATATCAATTGCTATCTATAATTCCAAATATCCTATACTATAATCAGATTTTATTGCATAATGCATTTTTTACTCCAAATAAGATAGTTTTAATAATAAATGATAGTGAGGCTGCAAAAGTATATGAATTGCTTAGAGTAAAATTTTATACATAAATAATTCTTCTAATAATAAAAAAAAGAAGTAAATCGGAGCTTTACTAAACTTTAAGTAAAAAGACATATTTTTTTATAAATTGACTTTTGTTAGCATATTATTTTTTGTGCAAAATAAGAATGTTTTTACACCTTTTTTTAAATTTTCAAATACACGGATCCGATTTATGCTTGGTAGATATTAATTAATAATTATT